>DATNQY010000238.1:0-16691 GCA_036703785.1 Candidatus Obscuribacterales bacterium | reverse complement strand
CCCCATGCTTTGGAAAACGTTTTGAGCACAAGCAAGTTGTCGAACTTGGCAATGTCGCCGAGCATGGACGATTCGGCAAACTCTCCGTACGCCTCATCGATTGCGAAGAGCGTGTCCGGATATTGCCGGCACCAGTTGCGGATCGTTTCGTCATCGAGAACGGCGCCGGTGGGATTCTCCGGTGTGGCGAACATCGCGATTTTAACGCCTTTCTTAAGCGCCTTGTCGATACCGGCCACGTCAAAAGAAAGATCGCTCAGCACCGGCACCGGTATGACTTCCGCGCCGGCAAGCTTCAGGCAATGCGGTATCACCACGAAGCAGGGACGCGACACCACGGCCGTATCTTCGCCAGGCTCGATGAACGTGTGGGCAGTGACAAAGAGACCCTCATCACTGCCGTTGGTGAGCATCAGCCAATCGGCCGGGATATCGTAGAATCGCGCCAGGCGCTCTACTAGCGCCCCATATTCAGGATAAGCGCTTATCGACAGATGCGGCATGTTCTGGGGATAGGCAGCCGGAAAGCCGCTTGTGTTTTCGTTGAAATCCAAACGGACGTAGGCATGCCGGCCTTCTTCCGGGCGCGGATAGGCGGGCATCTCTAATACTACTCGTTTTGGCTTTACGGCCATTTGGCTCTCTCTACGTGACGATCTTTTCCAGTTTGTACTCGAGAATGTCCTTGGCTCCCCATGCCACCAGCTGCGGTATCAGCTTGGGAACGTCTGCGGCGGGCACCGCTACTTTGATGGCATAGCCCTGACCATTGTACAGTTCGGATATGGTTGGCGCCTTCATGCACGGCAGGTTGGCAACCAGCTTTTCAAAGTCCGGACGGTCGACGTTCATCTCAAGCAATACTTTCTCTTTGGCGCGTAGAGCGCTCTTCATAAGCATGGTCAGTTCTTCCAGTTTTTGCCGCTTCGCTTTGTCTTGCCATGCCTGTTTGTTGCAAATGAAGCGCGTAGTCGACTTCATCAGCTCATCTACGATGATCAGTCGATTGGCCTGTAGCGTTGAGCCGGTAGCCGTGTTGTCCACAATCATATCGGCATCTTCCGGCGGCAGTGCTTCGGTAGCGCCGAATGTTTGCAGGAAAACGGCATTCAGTCCAGCTCGCTTGATATAGTCGGTGGTCAATTTGCGATATTCAGAGGCGATGATCAATGATCGTTTCGACCACTGCGGCCGCTCCAGGTTGGCTAGCTCTTCCGGCATGGCAGCGACGATTTTCACCGGGTCATATTTGAGGTCCAGAAGCTCGACTACGTCGGCCTCCTGCTCTGCTATCCAATCGCCGCCGGAAAACCCGCAGTCATGGCGCCCGAGCGCCACCAGATTGGGAATATTTTGCGCTTTCAGCAATTTGATTTGAATGCCGCTGTCGTTGCACAGAGGCTTGTAAGAACGGCCGTTGCCGTAGAAGGTGACGCCTATCTGTTTGAGCAGGACCACCACCTTTTCCTGAATGCGTCCGGTGGGCAATGTGATGCGCAGGGCAGCGGTTGCCGTTGTTTCGGCGGCCGAATCGGCCTGTAATGTAGCTTCTGTTGTTTTTGCCATAAGTCCTCTAAATAAACGATAAGCCCGCTTTTGGAAGCGGGCTCTGACGACTCGATGCTGATGCCTGATAGGCCGCGTGGTCAGTCCGCTTCCAAAGAAAGATGGCGATGATGATGGTGCGCGGCTACCGCGGCACCGACGACATCTTTCATTTCGGCAGACCAAAAGTTGGGCATAGGTTCCATTTGGCGTCTAACTAGCAGCAAAGTTAACACGTACCTGTCGTTGAGGCAAGCAAAAAGTTCCGCCCGGTAACGGGCCGCTTAACAGTTCTGCAGGCTGGCAGGGGGCGCACCGCGCCGCCCCCGTCGGCCGAATCTAAAATACCGGTGTGGACGAAAGTTGTGGGCCAACACGCGGGCGAATGAGTGACATCACCCCTGGTGGCATGCCGGCTACCGGCCAATCTTGATCGATCACTGCCGAGCTCGTGATAGTGCGGAAAGGAAAGGCACCTTCCGAGGGACGATAGACGCGGTGTCCCCAATTCAATCCCCAGACAGATTCCCATCCAAGCGGTCCAGGTTGACCATAAAATGCGCTGCCGGTCAGCGGTGCGCCGATCAGCCCGGTTCCAAAACCGGATGCGCATGAGTTGCATCCGCCTGTGCCTACAACGATCGATTGAGCGTTGGACGATGGCATCAGTGCAAAACTGACGGACAAAAGCGCTGCCATTGCCGTAATTTTGAAGAGGTTGTTCATTGTGCCGTCTCCGAAATATGGGGGCACTTGCTGACGCCTGTGTCCGCCAATCCGTTCCGCAGCCGGTTGATGTTGTCTCAGGCCGCCGGGCGTGTCACCACACGTCGTACCGCCGGAGTAAGGAATGTTCCTTTGTCTTCATGGGACATGTAATTGCCCAGTAGGCCACCGGACATTGTCCATTGCAGTGTGGCGATGTCGTGCCGGCGCAGGAATTTTTCCCAGACCTCGCCTTTTAAATCGTTGTAGAGGAGAAAACTCTCGAAGGTGGCCATCTCCAATTGCAACCAGGCGATGTTCCAGTCGGTCAGCCATTGGAAGGCGGTGTTCACCGTCAGCACGCAATCGCAGCTGTCGGGCTCCATCCAGGTGATCGTCAAATTGGCGGCAATCTTGCTTGGATCGAATGCCACCAGATTGCACAAGAGATTGCTGCGCCGGGCGCGCATGATTCGTTCATTCTCTTGCGTGAAGATCATTCGCCGGTGCTGCCAATACGACCTGGCATCACGTCGAACCTCTTCATCCCACAGTGCCGCCTGTATCGACCTTGCGACGGTAAAGGTGAACAACCCCATGTTTCCTACCTGCCAAAGGCATGCGCGTTGCGCGATATCCAAAAGTTGAGTCGAATGGCAGAGCGAAATGTTTCTTGCACCTATGTATCAAACAGTCCTGCCCGCAACGCTTTCACTGCCGCCTGCGTGCGGTCCGACACAGCCAGCTTTTCCATGATGTGCCGAACGTGCGTTTTTATGGTCTGCGGGCTTAGCTGCAAGCGCTCGGCAATTGCCGTGTTGCTCAATCCTTCCACTACCAACGCCAACACTTCATATTCGCGTTGCGACAGCGACATGCGGCGTGGCTGGTTGCTGCCCCCTTTGCCCAGGCTCGGGTGCCCGCGCAAAACCGTGTCGGCTACGGCTGGATCCAGCCAGGCGGCGCCATTATGGACGGCACGGATGGCGCTGGCGAGCGCCTCGGGCGAAATGGTCTTCAGGCAGTATCCGTCGGCACCGGCTGCAAATGCGGCCAGGACATCTTGTTCACGCTCATACGAGGTGAGAATCAGGATTTTCATATGCGGCAATTTTTGTTTGATTCTGTTTGACGCCTCGATGCCGTCGAGGCGCGGCAGTCCGATGTCCATGAGCACCACATCCGGTCGCATGGACTGGGCGCGATGCACCGCCGATTCCCCGTCTGCCGCCAATCCGCATACTTCAATGTCGCTTACCCCAGCCATCGCTGTTTGCAGGCCGAACCGCACTAGCTCATGGTCGTCGACGATGAGAACGCGAATTCTGTTTGTGTCTCCCATAGTCCCCCCGTCCCTGAAATTGAACGCCCCCAACTAGCCGGTCTTGCGTGCAAAGAATCGCAGACAGGCGCGCCGAATTTGCCTTTATTGAACGAGCTGAGCAGCCGTATGTAGCACATTGTTGACTGTCTATATCCAACAAGTGAATTGGAACGCAGGCGGCTAATAAAATCCGGCCGGCCTCGTGCTTCATAAAGTGCTCAAAAGGCTCCCCTGGTTTGAATATCCGCGAAAAGTGGCAAAGAATCACCGGAGCCAACACGGTTTTTTGCCCGTGCCAGCCAAATGAGAATCGGCGAAATACTCATCAGCGCTTCCCTCATCAATGCGCATCAGCTTGATGAGGCACTCAACTATGCCGCCTACAAGCAGCTGCCGATCGGGCGCGCGTTGCGAATCTTGCGTTATGTCGCCGAAGATGATCTTTCCCGTGTTGTGGAAGCGCAAAAGGCCATGCGCAAAGGCGTCGAATCGCGGATTGCCATGGAGCTGCTTCGCATCGCCAAAGAAAGCAATCGCACGTTTAATTATCAGCTCGAACATTCGCCTATAGCGTTGCGCCAAATTCCGACGGTTTTAATCGAAACTATTCTGGATAAGAAACTGCCGCGTTCTCTGCACGAGCAATTGCGCGCAATGGGCGCGCCTGTGGCGCCGGCGCAGCCTGCGACCAAGCCGGCAGCCGCGCCGCCTACGCCTTCCGCCCCGCCCAGTCCAGCGACGCCTGTGCCCGCCAAACCGGTTAACTCCGTCGCCGCAAGCGGCCCAATCAAGATTTCGGATTTGGAGAAGACCCTGATTCTGGATTCCAAATCCAGCGCTTCGCCTAAGCCGGCAGCCGGTGCGCACGTCGGACAACCACCATCGAAGCCTGCCGCCGACATCGCAATTGGTCCGCGCACGCCTGTGATCCCTCTTCCGGACACCAATGCCGCGCCGAGGCAGTCCGTTAATATCGATGAGCTGATCGAGCAAGGCGATCAACATTACGCCGCCAACGAGTTGAATCTTGCCGAGCAGGCTTATCGCAAGGCCCGCCTCCATGCCGAGGAAGCCTACAGCGTCAGGCCAAGCCGCGTTGCCGCGGTCTTGACCAAGCTGGCCAACTTGTACCTGGGCACCGATCGTTTTGCCGATGCCCAGCCTTTGTACGCCCGGATCCTGGAAATCAACCAGAAGCTATTTGGTGCCGGGACTCCCCAGGTGACACGATCGTTGGAAGACCTTTGCGAGTTGTATGAGCTGCAAGGAAATACGCTCGAGGCCAAACGCTACATCGAAGAAGCGTTGAAAAACTTCTATCAGCAAGAACGGCTCGATATAGACGTGGGCGCCAGGCTACTTAAGCACTTGCTGACTCTGACTAGAAAAGCCAATCTCGGCGAACAACAGCAGCGAACGCGCATCGGCGAGCTGGCTGTCGATGCTCATCTAATTACTCGCGATCAATTGCAATCGGCATTGCAAACGGCGCAGAAAACCGGTGCGCCGCTTGGTGCGGTGCTGCGCTCGCAACAGTTGCTCGATTCGCAACAGGTTGAGTCGCTCATGTTTGCCCAGGTGATGATCAAGCAGGGTACCTTGCCCGCCAACGTGGCGGTGCACGCCATTAAGCTTGCTGCTCAGCGCAAAGTGCCTCTGCGGCAATTCATTGAAGCCGGCAAGTTCATGACCGATCGAGAATTAAACAAGGATCAATATCAGCAAGTGGTGCTCGAGCAAGAGAAAATGCTTGCCGCCGAAGGCACCCTCGGCGCGGATCATCTCGAGGTGGCGAGAATCGCGCAGCGGATAGCCGATTTGCATGTTGAACGGAAAGATTGGCTGGCTGCCGAGGCGATGTACAAACGGGCGATCGCCGTCATGGACAAGCACCCGTCGGCGCGATTGGAGGTGGCTCGTTCTTGTGAACGTTTGGCCTCTATCTATTGCAAAAACGGCAAACACGGCGAGGCACAGCCGTTGCTTTTCCGGTCGCTCGAACTGAGGCAAGCCGGCGGCGAAGGTGAAACCATAGACGCGGCGAACACGCTGTGGGAGTTGGCGCGGATAGAACTTTCACAGTTCAACCAGGCTACCGCTCTTTCCTTTTTGCGCACTGCAAGATCCATTTTCGAAAAATTGACTCCGGGCAGTACGCCCCCGGGATTGCTTGGTCAAATTTATGATTGCTGCGTGGAAGCTGGATTAACCGCCGATCTCGAACCGATTCTGCTTCAACTAATCGAATCGGCGCACAAGCAAAACAAATCCAAGGACGCGCAAGTCGCCCAATATATTGAGCGACTTGGCGATATCTATTTGTCTGCAGGCAGAATGGCCGATGCTCAAACACAATTCCAGTTTGCACTGGCGGTGCAGCAACAAGCCGGCGCGCAGAACAAGGTTGAAGCGCTCTGCAAGAAACTCTCGCAGCTCACTTAGAACCCGCTTACTGAGCCATCATTTTATAGCCGGTGGGAACTTTAAATACGTCAGCCGGAGGAGCTCCAGCTAAAGATTTCAGGTTCATCACTTGCTTGCCGGCCGCGCTGTCGGTGGTCGATTGCACCGTGATGTGGCAGTCGTCGCCGATCCACACTTGCGTCTTTACGCCTGAGGCGCTGTATTCGTAGCCGTGGCATGGATGTCCATTGACCACTTTGGCCCCTATCTGTTTGCCGCCGGCGCTCTTGACGCTGCTTTCATCGGCGACCATGCCGCCGCTGGGTGGCAGCTTGGTCTTCATGGCCATTTTGCCTTGCTCGATCAAAGTCGTGCTTGTGCCTTCCAAATAATTGAGCAGCGAGGTCGATTTGAATCCATGAGCCACTGATTCCGTCATAAAATGACCGGCGCCGTCCGATGCCATGCGCATATCGGTTTTGCCTTGTGGGCTGCTGATCTCATATTTCGCATCGAATTTCTGCGTCGGATAATTGCCTGCCACCGCATTTGGTGCCAGCATCGAAATCAAACCCAATGCCAAACAAAGATGTCTGTTCATGCCATACTCCTTCCGTGTGCAACATCCGCACAGACTAACGCTCACACCATACCGATGGGGGGTAAGTGGCAAAACCTTAATTCATTGACATCGCCCGTGCTGTCTAGGTTTAACCCGGGTCTTTACGTAATGCCACAGTGATAATATCGAACCAGCAGTGTCCGGCAGCGTGTTCCCAATGATTGCTGTGACACCCCCTGCATTCCGTGGCTTTCTGGCGCTGCTATGCGGATTGGGCGCCTCCCTCGTGTGGTGGCTACAGACGGTCTTATCTGCGCTAACGCCTCATAAAGTATGCAATCGGGCGCCGCTTGCCGCCAGACCGGCGTTTCCACAAGTATTTCACTAATGCCCGGGTACACTTAATGTGTAGGCCGCTATTAGTAAGCAGACGCATTGAAGTTCAATATCCCCAAGTTGCCCAAGCGCCCGTCGCTGCCACCCGGACTCGTGAAGTTTCTGGTCATCATTGCCGTCGGGGCGTTGGCGCTTAATTGCGTCGCTTTATTTTCCGAGTTTCCGATCAACGGCAATCCGTTTCAGTGGCTGCAGGCACAGGAGTTCTACAAGGCATCGCGGACGGCAGTAAAGCAAAGCGACTTCCAGAAAGCGCAACGGCAGCTGAAGCAAGCCGTTCAAATTTACGATCGGTCCTCGCGTTTTCACATCGCGCTGGGTGAATGCGATTTGCGACTGCATGATTATCAGGGTGCCAAAGACAATTTCGAAAAAGCGACAAAAATGAGTCCTACCGATGTCTCTTCCTGGAAGAAATTGAGTCGCGCCTGGGCACTTATCGGCGACCGCGAACAGTCGATGGCAGCGATCCGCAGGGCACTCGAGCTTTCACCGAGTGACCCCGGCGCCAATGCGCAATACGGCTTGCTTTTGCAGGTTAACGGGCAAGAGAAGGAAGCGGCAAAGGTCTTCAGCGACTCTCGCACACTCGACCGCGACACCGGCGAATATTGGTGGCTGGCAGGACAATATTTCAAGTTGCTCGGCAAGCCCCAGGAATCCGAAGCTGCCTTCAGACAGGCGGCAGGCAAAGAGCCGGCCGAGCCGGAATATGCCGAGTGGCTTGGACTGTGCTTGCTGTCACTGGACAAATCGAGCGAAGCCCAAAAATTTCTGCGACAGGCATGCGAGTTGAACCCGAGTGATGCTGAATATTGGGCGGCGTTGGCCGAAGCGCAGTCCGCGGAAGGATCAGTTGATCACGCTAAGCAATCGCTCAAACGAGCATTGGCGATCGAACCGAACAATATGTACTGGAAAAAAATATACGGCACCATGCTCGAGCACGACGGGCAATTCAGCGACGCTGAGAAACAGTTCGAAGAGGTGCTGAAACAAGAAGATGACGCCCTGGCGCTCAAATACTATTTGAATTGCCTGCTTGCCCAAGGCAAATTTCAAAAGGCGGAGGACATTCTTCAGGCACGACTGAAAAATGATAAGACCAACTCCGACTACGACGATTGGATTTGTTTGGGCGATACATTCGCCGCGCAAGGCAATTCTGAAAAAGCGAAGGATTCGTTCAACATTGCTCTGGCCATCAAGTCCATCGATCCAGCAGCAAGGGAGTCCGTGCGCGAGCGGCTGGCGTCGTTCTCGGCCAAAAAGGCGCAAGGCGGCGGCTCTGCTTCCGGGGCGCCTTCCCCTCAAGCCACAAATTGAAACAGCGATTAGAATATTGCATGGAGCATTAGGGTGAAAACGAACATGCGAGTGATTTTGAAGATTGCATTAGTCGTATTGGCTGCGACCACGCTGCATGCTTGTGGCGAAAATTCCTCTGACGATAAGGTGTCCGGCATCTCGTTGTCTACCGTCAGCAAGGACAACCAGCAGGCGAGCCAAAATGCCGGCGACACAGCCGGCAGCTCCAAGCCGTTTCCTCACCTGGATCCTGTGATGCCGTCTATGGACAACCTGTCCGGCAAGGCGCAGGACTATCCCAAGGTCTGGCCTGTGCCGCAGTTTCCTGGGGCTAAAGTGCAGTTGGTGAGGATTGAATACAATCAGCGGCCGGGCACGAAAAATCAAGTCGAACTGAAAGCCCCAACCACACCGTACATGGGTGAGCTTTATTATCAGAACTTGCTTGTGAAGGATGGTTGGAAAAAGACGGACGGCTACATCAATAACGTCTTCGGTAGAACTACCTGGCAAAAGGACGGACAGGAGATTTCAGTCGTCATTTCGCCGAATCCTCACGGCGAGAATAACATCCAACTGTTCTGGGGGCCTGCACCGCGACCCCTGAGAAAGACGGCATTGGCGCCGCCGCCTAATTCGGCGCCCGACCGCTAATGTGTGACGTTAGTGAGCACGAGAATCTGATCGGGGTTGTAGGCATCGGTCAAAACTTTCCCGTCGTGGGCACCGCCGACGATGGCATAACCTTTACCCCCGGCGAGTGGGCAGTATTGGATTTTGCCGGGAGCAAGCGAAAAACGAGGACCCGAGCGGGCAGCGATTGGATCGGCCATAGTGCCCAAGTCGGGAAATTCGTTGACATTGGTGAACGGGTTTACCAGACCAACGACTGCCGGAGTCTTTCCTTCAACTCCGCCGCGGAAGTACGTTTTGAAATCGCCATCAATGTTTTTGGGATAAGTATTTGCTCCGTGCGCACCGGCGAAATGCTCCGCAGCAATTTGAACCAATCGCATATTATCCCGAAGATCGCTCTCATGGTCCTTAATCTTCTGCGCGTCCAGTTCGGATTGCCCACAGCCGGCGGTTGCGATCAGTGAAATGCCGCCAACCAACGAAACTAGAATCGTGTTGAATAAACGCCGGCGCACCATTGTCTATATAATGACCTGAGATGAAGCGATTATCGATGATCGTTAGTATGGCATTTTCCAGCGTCGCGCTGCTGTCCGGGTGCGCGGCCAAATTTCCGCCGGCAGTCGCTAATCGACAGCTGTCCCAACGGCAGCAAGTTCCGGACAGACCGGTGGTCATCGATACCGAAAGCATTCCGAATGTCGAGCCCCTCTATAAGAATGCCGTCGGCAGCCCGAGACTTTTGCCGCCCGACAAAATGCCGATCACAGGAGTGGCTCCCAATCAACTCAAATCCTTGGACGATAAAATCTGCAAACTGCTCGAACAATACGATATGCCTGGTTGCTCGGTGGCGATAGCTAAAAACGGACATCTTGTCGCGGCGCGCGGCTACGGGTGGTCGGACATTCAGCATCGGCAGTCTGTGCAGCCCGACTCGCTGTTTCGCCTGGCAAGCGTGTCGAAGATCCTCACTTCTGTTGCCGCTCTCAAGCTGGTTCAAGACGGCAAGCTGTCTCTGGACACGAAAGTATTTCCGCTTCTCAATTACGCACCGTTTCCGGTGGGACGCAGAATCATCGAGCCGCGATTGAACCAAATAACAGTTGTTCAGCTGCTGCAGTCGACGGCGGGTTTTAATCGCGAACGTTCAGGCGACCCGGTGTTCGCGCCCTACGTACAGGAAGCGGCTGCCGAGCTCAGCCCGACGTTGCGCGCTGACCCGGAGATTGTGATCAGATACTGGACCAATACACACCAGCTGGACTTTGAGCCTGGTACCAGGCACGTATATAGCAATTTGGAGTACGCCATATTGGGTCGTGTGATATCGGCAGCCAGCAGCGAGTCTTATGCCGAGTACGTTCGCAAAGCACTATTGGAGCCCATGGGAGTGCATCACATGCGTCTGGGAAAGACGGTGGTGGCGGCGCCCGGTGAGGTAATTTATTATCCGTTTGCCGGACAGGAAATGAACCGCAGCGTCCTGCCAAACTACAACGGGCCCGTTCCCTTGCCTTATGGAGGCGATTTTTCCATGGAGGCCATGGAAGCGGACACCGGCTGGATTGCCTCGGCCCCTGCTCTTGCGAAGTATGCTTGCACGGTGCTCGGCGACAGAAAGACTCCCTCGCCGTTGTCGGATAAAATCCGCACCTTCATGACCGAACGCCCGCCCCTGCCGCAGTGGGACGGGGCTGCCGAATACTTTGCCTGTGGCTGGGAAGTTAACGCGGAGCAAAATCCAATGCACTGCCTGGTCATGAAACAAGGCTCTCTGGCTGGTTGCATGGCTTTCGTCGGACGCAGAAGCGATGGTGTGACTGTAGCCTGGCTGGTCAATTCGCGTCCGGCGCAGCCCGAAGTCTTCCATAAGGCGATGACCTTGTTGATATTGGACTCTATCGATAATCAGCTTCAGTCCGACGGGACTGACTTGTTTGACCAATTCAACTAACGCCGCCGGCAATCATTAACTAGCCATTCCACAAAATTGACACAAACGGGGAATAAAGTTGTCAGGAATTAGAGCCGCCCGCCAGTGGCTCTTTCTCTCGAACCGAATCCACTTCATCGCGATTCATCGTCCCTATGCACTTACTACGTCTTCGCATATTTTTTGCTGTCCTGTTTGTCTGTGCGTTCCTCTCCGGGGGCAGCGCACTTGCCGGCTTAGGCGGCGGTAATGGTGGCATGCAGCAGCTCATGGGACCTGCCATCGAGTGCAGGTCGCAAAACAATTTCCAGCAAAAGGTTCAGGCCAACCAGCAGTGGTCCGGACGCCAAACGCAACAGGCTAACAAGTCCCACGACCAGACTGATGTTGGCGGAGGATTGGGTGCCGAGAACACGGTCAACCAAGCAAAACAAGTGATGGAAGGAACCTCAGAGGAAGACCTTCTTGATGATCGTCAAACCGTGAGCCAACCGTTCAAATGGAAATGGAAGGACCACGGAACAAACGAACAGGCCGAGGGCTACCAAATACCCTACGAAGAAGTCCACAACCATAGTTTGCCGCAAATTCCCAGCAAACTCACCGGCGGCAGTGGCGTGGCTGGATTGTTTGGCGGTAGCTACACGTACACTGCGTACACGTCATCCGGCACAGGTGGTGGCGGCAATTTGGGTGGCGCCGGCGAAACGTACTTGGGCTGGATGTTTCCTAATACCACATCTTTGCGAAAGAGTGGTATACCGGCCGGTCCTAATAGAAACGCCAACGTTGCCCTCGGTGGACAGATGCAGGCCCAAACCGGGCACAGTTTCGGCTCGCACCCCGAACACGGCAGGATGAGCCATGAGACCAACGCGAGCGCCGCACAGGGCTCGAGGGCAAGCAGTGCAGGCGAAGATTCGAAAGAGCAAGAGCAAGCTGCCTTCGACGGTTACATGGAATATTTGATTAACGTGGCAAATGAAGAAGCAGGCGCCGCCTGCTCTTCGCATGCTGTGTCCAAGACTTACGCCAATGTGGTGTGGATGGTGCAGCAGATGTACAAACAATGCTACATCCCGATGGCAATTCTGTTGCTTTTGCCGGGTGCGATCATCACGCAAGTGAAGGCATTCACGTACACCGGCTTCATGGTTCAACCCGTGATGCCGGATCCCGATCTTGCTTCTCCATTCATCGGCATCGCCAGAGCGATGGTGGCGGTCTTCTTGATCCCCGCTACACAACTAGCCGTCAGCTATTGCATCGACATCGGCAATTCGCTGGAAGATGTGTGCCAGCCTTATGTAAGTTTGCCGATGATCGAGATGTGGTGCCAGGAGCAGATACAAACTCTCGATCCAAATCAGCAAGGCAACCCGATTGAGAACATTCCGCAAATGCCGCAAGCAGCGTATCGTGGTAAGTTTGCCGGTATGCCCGTGGGCGGAGCCATTCTGGAGCAGATGAGCGACATGGACGTCGCTCTCATGGAGTTGGTCAACGAGTGCTACCACATGTTGACGATGGGCATGTGCGTGATCAGCGGCTTCCAGTTGGTGATGATGTGTTATCTCTTCCTTTTAGGGCCGCTGGCAGCGGCGTTCTACGCCTGGCCTCAGGTAGGACGAAGTTTATTCCGCCAGGCATTCAGCGTTTGGCTGGATGCTGTGGTCATATTGTCGTTATGGAAGTTTTGGTGGCAAGTCACGCTCGTTTGCATGACTGTCAGGCTGGAAAGCGGCGGTGTTGATCCGTTTAACCCGTTCGAGGTTTATTACTTAATCGCATTCTTCGCCATTTTGCTTGTTATGCCGTTCAATCCATTTGATTTCCATGGCTCGGCTATCGTTGGTTTCATCGAGAGCAAGGCTGCTGGAGTCGTTGGTAAGGTCGCCCAAGGCGGTAAATCGCAGGGCGGCAAGAATAGCGGCAAGAGCGGCGGCAAGATGGCTCATCGATAGAGAATAGGGAGATAAGGTAATGTCAGCCCACCACCCAGAACGAAATTCATTCACCGGCTCCCGCCGCATGCGCTTGTTGTCGATGTTGGTTGTGTCGGGGTTGACGCTGTCAACGTTCGCCATTGCTCTTGCGCAGCCGCAACCGATGTCCCAAGGCACGTTTTGCACCCTGACCCAGAACCCGGCCGGACCTGAAAAACACTACCGCGATGCGATCATGCGTGATCCGGAGGAGAGCACAGCCACGTGCGCCGGGTCGTGGGGTGGCGGCACGCTCTTTGCTCAAAATAATGGTGCCGGCGCTAATGGTGGCGGCGGCGGTAAACAGCAGTCACCAAACGCCGAAGCGACTGCTGTTTTGCAGCAGTATGTTCAAGGCGACGTGAAACACGACGGACGTGCTGATGCACACTCATCGTATACTCAGTTCGGTGGCACGAACAAAGATCACCAGACTTCGGTCGCCGGTATTTTTCAACCAAACAACATCGCCGCCGCGCCCGGACTCAACCTGAGTGGTGGCGGCGGCACCGAAACCAAACGTAATTTTGCCAGCGTATTTCGCACGCCGACATCTCCCTGGAGTTGGGACAAGAAAGCCAACCCCACAGGCGGCGGCGGACAGCCGGCGCTGATTCCTCCAATTCCGATTCCCGGCGGCAACCCATGCTTTGCCCTGCCTCCACCTCCACCGGGGGTGGATCCTATAGTTTGGGCCGCTTGGTGGGCTAACGTCGTGTTGTCCGGCGGCATCCAAGCCGGAGTTACACCACCACCTCCTCCGGGCATAAGCCCGCAAGCATGGCAAGCTTTCTGGAATGCTCTGGTTGGTTCGAGACCGTGTCTGCTACAGCAGCAGCCACCACCGGGTGGTGGCGGCGGTGGTGGCGGTGGCGGCGGCGGTGGCGGCGGCGGTGCCGGACTGGGCATGCCTACCGTGCAAACCGAGCCGATGCCGCAAGAACCAAAGGAAATGCCGCACGGTAACAACACGACTCTCACGCAATTCGATCGCGCGCTGAGAAAAACCGGTACCAAAGGCATTGAAGGCGGCAAAATGGCCAGCAACGCCGCCACGGTCCTCGGCATGATGAACGGAGCCGCGGAAAAATTCAAAATGGACAACCTGCCGGGCAATAGCGCCGGCAAAGCCAAGTCCGAGCAGAACTCAGGCAAGAACCAAGCTGCCGACAATCTGGCAGCTGTCGAGCGTTATCACGCGGCAGCGGCAATCGAGTTCGTCAAAGATTACGTTTATAACTTCACCACTGATGGTGGCAACAAATGGAACACCGTCAGAAATATGCTCTTCCTGCCGATGGCACTCCTTATATTGTTGCCGGGCGCGGTGCTTACTCAGGTTAAATCAATTGTCGCCGCGGGCTCTCCGGTGATCGTCGAGCCTATAGCCCCCTTCGAGGGCATCCAGCGGTCGGTAATCGCTATCTTCATGATCCCGGCCACGTATTTGGTGGTCAACTACGGCATTGACGTGGGCAATTCGATCATCTATGAAGTTTCAAGCACGTATACGAACATCTTCGGCACGGACATGTACGAAGATGCATTTTGCGGCCACATCCGCGCTTTCCCCATTCGCGAGCCTGATGAAAACCCGGGCATCATCGAAAACAAAGAAGCAAACATGTTCAACTACTTCGGCAATACGCCGCTTGCCCGCCTCGAGGGCAAGACCGTCGCCGTCAAGTATCACGATCCTTGTGCAGGACTATATATAGTTCCGGAAGATCGCGCCAACGACATCGTTCCTTATATGGTCAACGAAGAACGTATGGCGTTGAACCAGGCAAATGCCGCCATGACCGTAGCGTGGACAATTTTGTGCGCCACGCAGCAAGCCTTCCTTTACTATCTATTCTTCGTCGGACCGGTTGTCGCTGCATTGTGGGTCTATCCATCCCAGCAATTGCGCAGTGCATTTATGCAGTGGATAGAAGGCACCATCAGTGTTTGCATGTGGAGCTTGTTCTGGGCTACCACAATCCTTCTTATGGCGATTTGCCGCGGTGTCGATGACACCGGCACAATTATGTTCTCTGCTTTGAACTTCCTGGCTATCGGCTCTGCTAAAGCCGCCTTTGACTTCGGCTCGCTGGTACGTGAAGCCGGTCAGAAGGCAGTGGAAATCGGCAGCGCCGTCGCACAAGCAGCGGCCAAGAGCCCCGCCGGTGGCGGTGGTGGCGGAGGCGGCGGTGGTGGCGGCGGCGGTGGCGGCAAGGGCGGCCATGCTGGCAGCCATGGCTCGCCGCATCATCACCATCAGGGCGCCGGAACGCCGGGCCCAGCTCCATCGCGATCGGCGATGGGCACGGAAGTTCCCTCAGGACCGAGAGGCGGAGCCGAAGTCGCCGATGGCGGTGGCGGTGGCAGTGGTGGAACCATGGGTGGCGCTCTGACGAGCAGCAAGGCCGCTGCCCTGGATCCCAACGTCAAAGTTCCCGTCAACAATCCACCGCTTACGAGTGAGAAGCCGGCTGACGCCGGCGCCGGCAGCCTGCCGTCCTGGGCATCAGGCGCCGGACTCTTCGGTACCGCTGTGTGGACGAGCAGTGCAGCTGGACATGGACCGGGATTGTTCCAGACAGCCGGCTTCCAGCCCGGACAAGGGACGCCCGGACAAGGCACGCCCGGACAAGGCACGCCTGGACAGGGGACGCCCGGAGAAGATGGCGACAACCAGACCAGCGATTATGCTGCGCTAGCTGCGTGGGGATTGATGAATCCCGGCGGCGTAACCATCGATCAGGACATCAATCAATTCAGCTCACCCGGTGCAATCGGTGGAGGCGGATCCGGAGTCAACTTCGGAGCCGGCGCTGGTCAGACATTGAACCAGTCTTGGGCACCACATTCGTTCGGTGCCATGGATGCCGGCAATAAACTTCTCACCAGTCTACATGGTCAGGGAGGTCAACCGCTAACGGGCGACCAGCAGAAAGCCATTAAGGACGGCATTGGTGCCGGCTTCGGTCAAACAAACCAGACCATGAACGAGATGTCCAAGCAAAGCCAGACACAGGCGCAGCAGGACGCCGCCAACCAGAAGTTGCAGGCCGAGCAACAGCAGCGAATGCAGGAAGCCATGAACAAGGCGAACATCCCGAATTCGCCGGAAAACCAGCAAGCCATGCAGGCGTACCAGCAGCAGATGGCTCAAGAACGTGCACAAGCGATGGCCGATCAACAGAAGGCCTTCGAGAAACAAGCCGCTGGAGACACCACCCACATTTGGGGCGGCGACACCTACAATACCACCGCCGGTGGTGGCGCGAGCAGTGCCCTGCCCAAGGTCGACGGCGACGCGCCGCCACCGAGATTGGAGAAGGCCGATCCAGGCGCTGCGGCTATCCGCGATACGCTTGGTACCTTCTTGGGCTCAAGTGCCGTGCCATTAACCGGACTTCCGAACACATCTTCGCCGGCAGGCAACTTCACACCGATCCCGGGACACCCCGTAGCCGGTGAGAAGCCATTCACGCCGCTTCCGAAGGAAGCCGCACCAGGTGGCGAGAAGAACTACTCAGCGATCGTGCCCGGACAAATCGAAGAAGCTCGCAAGGGCTTCGAGAAAGGAGTGGGCGATCAAGGTGCCGCGCAAGGCCTGGCTGCTGCCCAAAGCGCCATCGAGCATCAAAAACAGGTTGCCGGCGGCAACTTGCAAGGACAAGTCACAGGCCTACCCGGCGCACCGCCGACCGGCGAAAGCCCGGTTTGGACTGCTGCCAATTCATATATGCAGGGCCGAGAACAGGGTGCTCCTCCAGCGGTCAACGCTGGTGTTGAACCCGTCAAGTCTGGCAAGCCGGCCGAAGGCGACATCAAAGCCGATGCGCTCAAAGAGATCGGCAAGGACCTCGGCAAGAATGCCGTGCCCGAAGTCACCAAGGTTGG
>DATNQY010000237.1:0-12556 GCA_036703785.1 Candidatus Obscuribacterales bacterium | reverse complement strand
TCGTTGTTATAGAGGTTGTCGCCTGGTGTCCGCACGGTGGAGCCCATGTTGACCGCAGGCAGGGCGCCGCCGACTCCGGCCGATTTACCCTGGGCCGAGCGGCTGAGGGTTCCAGCGCCTATATACGTAGCTGAAGGCGTGTACAAGCCGGTCATATTCTGTTGAATGACGCGGCTGCCGCCGTACTCTCGATGATAAGTCTGGGCGAGAGTCGGAGCTTGAGTACCGCAAAGCAAAGCCAGTGCTAGCAAAGAAACGATTTTGTTATTCATAAGCGGGACGGTAGTAAGAGGAGAAATACGCAAGTGGATACACCTGACAACCAAGTGTAAGCCAAGCCTGGCAAAAAGAAAACTAATATTTTTCGGCATCGTAGCGGCGCGCGGCAGCCCGCTTTTACGTATTTCGGCATGGGGACGTGCCACCTAAGCGGCGATCAGAAAATTGCGTCTGACGAAACGCTCTCAGGAACTCCGAAATGAAGGAAACGCTCTGCCTGCCCAAAACGTCACGCGGAACGTGAGTTGCGTCAGACGCAATTTCCCGATCGCGGCGGGCACAGGGTCGGTTCCGATCGCGCGGCCACAGGGACGGTTCCGATCGCCGCGGCCACAGGGTCGGGCTGTCGGTTGCGCTACGCCGAACTAATCGCTAAACCGGTACTTCACAAGTGCCCAGATGGCGCCGAAGCCGTCTTTCCAGGTGATTTTCTTGCCTTCCGAATAATCGCGACCAAAATAGGAAATTGGCATTTCATAGATGCGAACGCCCTGTTTGAGCACTTTGGCAGTAATTTCCGGTTCGAACTCAAAACGATTTGAGCGAATGACCACGCGCTTGAAGATGTCGGCTTTGAACACCTTATAACAGGTCTCCATGTCGGTCAGAGTGCTGTTATAGAGAACGTTCGTCAGCAGACTGAGGAATTTGTTGCCTAGGTAGTGGGTGAAATGAAATGCCCTGGTGACTTTACCTCCGCTCAGGCGCGAGCCGTAAACGACATCGGCATGGCCGTCGAGAATGGGCTTGAGCAAATTCGGATATTCATCCGGGCTGTATTCCAAATCGGCGTCCTGAATAATGATCACATCGCCTGTGGCATGTCCCTGCGCGGTGCGCAATGCGGCTCCCTTGCCTTGATTGTTCTCGTGAAAATAAATGTTGGCGCTGTACAGCGTTCCATCCAGCTTTTGCAATATCTCCCGCGTTCCGTCGGTCGAGCCGTCATCGACTATCACCAACTCTTTTTCCAAACCCGCTGTCGGCGCGCGTGACACCATTTCGAGCACCGGCAAAATCGTTTTTGCTTCATTGAAAACCGGAATCAATATGGAAAGTTTTTTCAACTCGGTTGCTTCTTTCGGCATTGCGCGTCTCAACTGGTGGCATCAGGCGCGAAACTTCACAGCGTTTTGATGCGCCTGGTTCTCCAGGGTATCATCAAGCGGTTGCAAGGACACTGTTCCGTGGCGACGTGCTAAGGCACGCTTAATCAGCTCGTCGGCAAGCGAAGGATTTTTAGGCAAAAGAGATCCATGTAGGTATGTGCCGTAGACATATCCCTTCTCCAACGGCTGCGCGCAGCCTTCGTATCCGTCTTCGCCGTTGTTGCCATTGCCTGTGATTGCTTTGCCTAACGCCTGCACTCCACCGCCGAGAAACGTGCGACCGCTGTGATTTTCAAAACCGACCAGAGTGCTGCCGTCATTGCGTTGCACGACGACATTGCCGATCATGCGCTTGTGTCCTGCAATCGTCCAGGCGTCGACGAGTGAAATGCCCTCGAGCTTGTCGCCCTCATGCGGCTGGTAGTAATGGCCTAGAAGCTGATAACCGCCGCATATCGATAGAATCACGCCGCCGTTTTTGATCGCTTCGTGCAGGGTGCTCGAAAGCCGCTGCAAATCCGCGGCTATGACTTGCTGTTGCCTGTCTTGCCCACCGCCTATGAAGAGCAAATCGTAAAAGTCCGGGTCGAGCGATTGCTCGAGCCCGATAGCGTCGACCTTGGTTTCGATGCCGCGCCAGGATGCACGCTGCATTAGCGTGACGATGTTGCCGCGATCGCCGTAGATATTGAGGAAGTGCGCGTACAGATGTGCGATTCGAAGATGCATGGAGAACATTGTACAAACATGGGCGGCGCGTTGCGCCGCCCCGACGACCGAAGGTTGCAGCCTGGTGGGCGCCCGCCCTGCGGAACTAGATGCCCTGTTGTCTGCCGGCGAGGCTGGCTTGCTCGCGTTCTGCGACCTGCTTGACATTGCTGAGCCGGCGGTCGATTTTGCGCGAGGTGGCATTGCGTACGAACGGCTGCGAGAACGGCACGCCGACATCGAGGAAGGACGACAGTTGCAGCAGCGTTTGCTTGCCGCCGCAAACCGGTGTCAATGACCAGCTGCCTTCCATGCGTTTGAATTTGTCAGACCTGATTAGCGAATAATCGATGCGTTTCAAGGGCGTCTCGTTCTCCTGAAGAACAGCGATTACTTCGCCGAGAATCGGCACGCTCACAAACTTTTCTTCCATTGTGGATGAGTTGCCCCGCTTGCCGAGGATCTTGGCATAGGCGAGATCGGGGTCGTGCAGGCGTTCTTCGTGGACTGCCTTCCAAACGACTTCCGGGCTGGCATTGATTAAAACAGACGCGCTGGCTCCGGGATCGCCGGCACGCGCTTGGGCTGATGAACTTAGAACCGCTGAGGCTGCCAGCGCAATGATTGCCGGCGCTGCCAGCCTGCTTAATTGAATTCCCACGAGGAACCCCCTCATCGCCTTCGTAATGTTACCTTTGCCATAGTCGATCGGCTCGCTTGACGACTTAAAAACAATCTCGGTTCCACTTTCAAAAAGCCTGAAGGCATAAGAACAGTGGGGGTTTGGACAACCGAAGGTGGGTGGTTGCCAATACTAATTTTTAGTAAGCCTCGCTGTCGTTGATAGCCGGAGCAACAAGGTGCCACCACATTCAATGGCATTAGCGGTGATCATTTGTGCCACCACCGACAATATCACTTCCGATTTTCGACATGCCACCCTATTTGGTGCAGTCACGAAATTGTGTTCAAAGCGCGTTTTATCAGTCGCTGCTTACGCCGGCTGCAAATTTGTCGGGAATGCTTGACGAGCGGTTGCCAGGAAATATAGAGCTGACAAGCGTTTTCAGAGTTAGCGATCGCATATATCTGCGTGCATTCTCGTAAATTATTAGCAGGATTTAAGGCTGGCTTATCCAGCATCAATACTCGCTTCCGACTGCTATCAAATACACGACGTTACTTTTACTGTTTTTCCTACTACTAATCACAGAATCAATTGGGGTATATTGCTGAGCGTAGGAGTCAGGTACATTCATAGGGAGTGATGACTGTATGAAGAAGGGACCCGCTTTACTCTCGGCAGTTATTGCATTGGGAGCAAGCATTTTAATTACTAGTACACCGGCCGGCGCGCAAGGCGCCACTGTTTCCGGTGGGGCCAGCAATGTGAGCGAACTCACCGACGTCGTCGGCAATGAGTGGGCATACAACGCGCTCAAAGAACTGGTGAACAATCCATGCCACATCTTGGTTGGCTATCCGGATCGCACTTACCGTGGACAAAAGTCCACTACACGTTTTGAATTGGCCGCTGCTCTTTATAAATACGAGCAGTGCATTACTGAGAGATTGGCCCAGAAAGCCGACAAAGCCGACTTGGAAAAGTTTGCTGCTTTGTTGGATGAATTCCGCGGCGAACTCAACGCTCTCAAAGCACGCGTTGATGATCTCGAAAGAAGAATGAAGGCTGTTGAGGAGAAGAACCTAGAGCAAGATATGCGTCTTGCTTATGCTGAAAGACAAAAGGGCTTCATTTGGGAGCGTCTTGTCAAAGGCACATTCATCGATGTTCGTGACGTCGGCGTCGGCATCGGCCGCGGCGCTCGCGCCATCTACGGCTGGTTGTTCTAACTCCTACCGGACGGGCGCAAGCCCTACACATGCCTGATCTCCTTGGCTCTCGCACCTCGGTGCGAGAGCCTTTTTTGCTGTAGACCGAGCGCAGGCTGCCAGCCTGAGCTCTACTGCTAGTGAACCGACATACCGACAAGCACGCAAAAGACACCGATCACGCCGATGCCGATGCTTTGCCAATACAGCCAGCCGCTGCGCACCAGAATACCCACTGATGAAAGAACGATGCCGATTTGAAAACAAGCAACGCCCAATGAGCATTTGAGGTGACGATCAAACTCTTTTTGCGCTTCGCTCTGCAAGGTTTTTGCTTCTTTGCGTATGTCTTCCTTCTCGCCTTCGTATTTCTTGAGCTTGCTGTCGAAATCGGCTGTCGCCGATGACGCGGCGGCTTCGCCCTTAATGGCCACAATCAAAGCATGGTTGCTCTCGAATAGATGAGCTTTAGTGCTGTTGGCTTGATACTGGCTCCATTTATCGGATGACTCTACCGTTTTCAAAATCGCCTCGTTGGCGGCGTGCCCGGAAAGCAAGGAAGCGAGCGCCGCACCGACGGCGAGAACCGAGGCCGTGATCGCCGAGCGCATGATGAAGCGTTTGCTCTTCTCGTCGGACTCGTGTTCCAGATGCTCGGCATGATGGTGGCTTTTTTCGGCTTGCTCCATCAACTCTTGCGGCTCGAGCCCTTCTTCACTCATCTTCAGTTTGCTCCGTTGAGATGCTGAGGATCATACAATGTTGCCCGTGCCCCCGAAGCGGGCTTTCGCCCGCCGCTACCATATAAACGAAGCGACCCATAACCCAAATGACGGAAACAAAAAAACGAAGCAAAGAGCTTGAGTTCGCTCTCGATATCGCTTATCGAGCAGGCGATGTCGCTCTCAATTATTTTCGCCAGGGTATTACGGCGACGATGAAACATGACAACACGCCTGTCACCGCCGCGGACAAGGAGTGCGAGCGTTTGGTTCGGGAAGCGATAGCCTCGGCGTTTCCGGATGATGCCATATTGGGCGAGGAAGAAGGCGAAAGCGGAAAAAACGCTGCGTCGCGGCGCAAGTGGATAATCGATCCCATTGACGGCACCTACAATTACGCCCGCCGGATTCCCATCTGGTCCTTACTTCTTGCCTTCGAGGCCGACGGGCAAATCGAGCTTGGTGTCGTGCATGCGCCGGCCATGGGCGAGACTTTCTGGGCGGAAAAAGGCGGCGGCGCTTTCTGCAACGGGCAGCCGGTGCATGTTTCCGCCATCGATAGTGTGCAAGAGTCGATGTTTGTATTCGGCGGGCCCAACCGGATTACAGGCGGAGCTCTCGCCGGCGGGCTGAATCGGGTAATCGCCGCTACGTATCGCCAGCGGGCTTTCGGCGACTACCTCAACTTCGGATTTGTGTTCTCGGGCAAAGCGGAAGCAGCCCTCGAGACCGGTGTGCAGCCCTGGGATTTGGCGCCCATGAAGATTATTGCCGAGGAAGCCGGTGGTCGTTACAGTGATTTGGACGGCGGAACGTCCATATATAAAGGTTCATGCCTGGTTTCTAACGGGCTAGTGCATAACGAGATACTCAGATTGCTGCTCGATTGACCCTATCTGCGGTTCTCAGGAATAAAATAAGGGGAGATGAGCAAGCTTCCTTGGTCTAGTTCGGTGAGAGCCCGCATGGCGATGGTCATGACGGCGTCCGGCGTGGTGCCGATTGTCATTTGCCACGCCATCATGGCGGGATTGAACGGGTTTAACCCAGTCGACCTGCTCTGGTACATTCCGCTTCTGCCGGCGCTTTTGATCATCAACTGGCTGCTTTCAGGCTATATCCTGCAGCCGCTCAGGCAGCTTCTAAATGCCACCACCAAGCTGGCTGCCGTGGATATTCGACAACGGCTCGAGCTCGACGCCAACGAACCGCAGGAAACATCGGAGCTCAGGCGGGCATTCAACAAATTGCTCAATCGCCTTGAAGAGTCTCTCAACATTCAATGCCAGTTTGTCGCCGACGCCAGCCATGAGTTGCGTACGCCTTTGACCTCGATTCAGGGCTACACAAAGCTTTTGCAAAGACGCGGCTCGAACATAGACGCCCAATTGCTTACCGAGGCATTGCAAACCATTTCAGATGAATCCGGGCGTTTGATTCGCCTGGTATCAGATCTCTTGCAATTGGCGCGCGCAGACGCCGGACAGGCGATTATCTCTCCGCAAGAAGTGATCGATTTGCGTGAGGTATTGCAAGGCGTCGAAGACACCGTCACCGTGATTGCACCGGAGCAAATCGAGGTGCAATTCATCATGCCGCAAAAGCCGGCGTGGGTATTTGCCGACGGTGACAAACTGAAACAAGTGTTTCTCAATTTGACCAACAACGCCATCAAGGCCACGCAAGGCGGTGGCAAAGTTACCGTCACCTTGCGCACGAGCAACAATCAGGGAATCGTGCGTGTAATCGACACTGGCATCGGCATCGCTCCAGCCGATCAACAGCGCATCTTCGATCGTTTCTATCGGGTGGAACGCTCGCGCACCCGCTCTCGCGTTTACGGCGGCGGCACCGGATTGGGACTGGCCATCGCTTTGACCATAGTTAAAGCTCATGGTGGCAATATCGAATTGGAAAGCGAGTTGAATAAAGGCTCTACCTTTACCGTGCGCATTCCATTGAGTGAAAAAGAGCCGCAGCAAGCACAGTCTGTGAGCGCGCCTTCGCAAGAACGCGGAGCCGTCATGCCTGCGCAAGCGCCCGAGGCCGCTACGCGTCAGGCAAGCCCTTAGTCAGGCGATGATCAATCTCGTGATCGGCTTCGCGCATCACATTCTGGGCGGGTTTAGCGGTGGCTTCTTTCTTGTCCTCGGTTTGTTGCTCGGCGGCCAGCATCAGCTGCCAAACATCCATTTCAAGCGCGTTGGAGAGTTGTTTTAGAGTGCCCAGTGAAATGCTGCGTGCACCGCGCTCGACATCGGATATATAAGTGCGGTGCAGACCACAACGTTTCGCTACGTCTTCTTGAGACAGCTCCAGTTGCCGGCGACGTTCATATAACACCGGACCGATCGGAAAAGCATCGCGAATAGGTTTCGGTTTGTCAGTCATTGGCTCAGCCTTTCATTGGTGTGAGAAAGACAGTCGTGCGGCACACCTCTTCGGCTTCCTTCATCAGCTCGGAAGGAGTCATCTGCAGACCCTCCGCGATGCGTTTGAAGTTGCTCAGCGAAAGATCGTGTGGCTCGCGTTCAAGAATGCAGATGTAGCTGCGGCTCAATCCGCAGCGCGTAGCCAGCTCTTGTTGGGTGATGCCCAGAGCCAGTCTTCGTTTACGGATTACCTCGCGCACGCCAGGAGCAAGCTCACCCCACGAGGATTTCATTGCGCACATCATCTATCCCCGATTTCCCCTCAGCCCCTCTGGAACAGTGCCAGAAAGGAAGCACCGCACGCGGACCCCATTCCGCTCAGTCGTTGCTTACTTCGACTTTCGCTGTTGCTTTCCAACTGCGTCAATTGGAACGCACACTGTGACACACGCACTACCAGGACGAATACGTTGCACTGGGGAAGTAGAGTGTGCTATTTCCGGCACGACATTGAGCCTGTCGACTACGTAGCACTTGCGTCGAAAGTGCCGCGCTGTCGGCTTTTCGTCATGGGCGGCAACCAGTGTGTAGGGACGCGGCATGTCCTGTTGTCCCAAGAGGAGTATTTCCAACAGCCTTGTTGGAAAATTGTTTTACGGTTGGCCGAAGCTAATTGCCCTCAAGCGCCGCCTACTGCGGGCTTCAGAAGTTCAATAATCTAGACATGCTTGCCGGCGCATGCTCGGCTGGGCTCATAAAAATATTGCCCAAACTTGTCTATTCAATAACACATCTTCGAGCGGGGCAGAAGATATTACAGCCCGATTTAGAGGCCACGCGACGCCATGATTTCCCGCGCATATAATTTGTCCCGATTTGCCCGCCTTGTGTTCGCCCTGACATTACTCTTGAGCGGCGCGGTGCAGCCTTCCGACGCCCAGTCCGGTGCGTCTGCAGGCGTGTGTGTGGTGGCGGTGAAAACACGTGGCGGACAAGTGGTCGGCACCGCCGGCAAGGGCTTTGCCGCCAATGTCGGCGGCAGGAATGTGTTGGTGACCACCGCGCACGGACTCAGCCAACTTGTGGGTTCGGAAGATATTGAAACGAACCTGGCAAACATGGGCTCTTTAACGATGATGAATTTCGCCGGGCAGGAAATCGGCACTGCCGGGCAATGCGTGCTGCATCGTAGTGGTGGACTGGATTTGCTGATGTTCGAGTTGCCCACAGGCGTCATGCAACCGTTCTCGCTGTCCCAGGATTTACCTGCGCCAGGGGCGCACGTCTTCGTTTTGAGCAAGAACGGAGAAAATTTTTCGAGTACCGCCGCCGTGGACAAATTTGCCGGCACGGTTGCCCAATCGTCGAGCAATACGTTCAACGTGCGTATGGATGGTCGACTCAGTGCCTTGCACTCGAGCGGTTCGGCTGTAATCGATGAGCGCGGCAACGTGGTTGGCATGCTGATCGGAGTATCGGCAAATCGCGATTATATTGAATGCATACCGGCTACCGCCATCCAGCAGAGCCTCAATCCGCACGCTCAAGTATCGCGTGCTAGACCGGCAGCCGCCGGGGCGCGCGGCTATGGAACGCCGAGAGCGTACACGCAGACATTCGCGCCGAGTGTAGGCAACGGCGTGCGCACTTACGGTACGCTTGCTCCGAAATACAGAAACAAGCCATAAACAGCTGCTGAAAGAGAAGCGTAGTGCTTACACTCAGGTTGTTAACTAGGCCGCTCTTTCCCAGCACGCTTCCAAGTATTCACGTTTATAGTCGACCGCCGGGGCGGTAATCATCGCTTGCGGATCTTGCATGTGGTGCATGAATTCACGCCATTGAATATTGAGCATCCGCTTCAGGTCGGGCGCTAACTCTTCCAGTGGAACGCTCCAATGCGGCTCGTTAAGCCGTCGCGATTTCATCGAATTTCAACCTGCTTTTCGTATCGACTGAGTCCATGCAAACTCGGTCATGGAATAGGTTTTTACTTCGCCACCAAGCGCGTCATTTTTCTGTGCGGTACTCGGTATGCATTCTTCCAGCTCGTCCCAGAATCGATTGCCGTCAAACTGCGGAAGCAGAATGTACTTGCGCGCACCAAGGGTTTTTCCTGCTTTTGTGATGACGGCAGTGGCATAGCGCTGGCCGAGCTCTTCGTCAGCACAAAAGAAAACAACCGGTATTTTCTTTAGCTTCTCGCTTTCTTTGACTCTGCGAAGAAACTCGAATACGTCACTGTTTTCTAAGTTGATTGCACTGATGATTACATCGACACCGTATTGGCTGAGGAAATCGAAAGCACTGGCGGCTTTATCCGCCTGCCATGCCTTATGTCCTCGTTCTTGTAAGCACTGTTTTACTTGTTCGAATTGCCGACGGTTTTCTTCCAAGAATAGAAATTGAGCCATACGCACCTCTGATGCCTGATAAAACAGCGACGTAATGGCTTGGTCAAAAGATCCCCCCCGCCAACCCGAATACCCGAAATCAGGCGGGGAAAGCCGCTACTGCACAGAAGATAAATTTTGCGCACTAAATTCCCCGCCCACAGATGGCTGGCAATCAGCGTGATTCCGACTGCAATTTCCAGAGACATGTGATCAAAGCCCGAGCGCGCTTTTGGGCCGGCTGCTGTGCCGGTGACACTATATGTGGTGCAACGGATCAGGCGCTCTCGCTGTGGCCGCTATGTCCGGTATGCTCGGCGATCTGCGCCCAATATTGCATGCGAGAGACATTCTGCTCCGCTTCTTGGGACGCCCTATTATTGCCGATCTGCTTGTAAATGGCGGCAGCAAGCTTGTAGCGGAACATTGAATCGCCGAACCGTTTTCTGCTTTCCAAAAATTTGGCGAAAGCATTCAAGCACTCGGCCAATTGAGGACTGAAGGGACCCTCTTCAGTCTGCGCCTCATAGATGGCGTGATCGAAAAGCATTTCAGCCTTGCGATCGTCGCTGACTTCAGCAGCGGCTTGCGCTGCTTGCAATGACTGCAACGAGTGCTTTTCCAAGCAATCGCACCCCCCAAGCTCTATTTCATCTTACTACGAAACAATCAAACCGCGTGCAGAAGCGGTGTGGCTGACTGGAGGCTGCTTTTGACTATCCGTCAATTACTCGAGTCTGAAAAGTGTCTTCCCGAGTCTGATCGCGTCGCCGGCGTTGAGCTTAGTCTTGCCGGTCAGCGGCTTACCGTTGAGCTTGGTTGGATTGATTGCGGCGGAATCCTCCAGCCAAAACTCATTATCCTGTTTAGTGATGATCGCCTGCAGTTTACTGACGAACGGATCTTTAATAAGGACTACCTGATTGCCAGGGTCCGAGCCGATCTGAGTTTTATGATCGGACAGGAAATGCCGCTTGCCACTGGTAGTATTGACCAGAACTTTGACCATGCTCTGTATCGCAGCGGCATCTTGTTGCGGTGCTGGATTGTTTTGCGCAGGCGAATCTCCCAACTTTGGCTGCGACCAGGCATTCAGGTTCACCGGTGTCAGTCCGGAGCCATCCACTGCCATCTGGGCGCGGGCTTTGATCTCGCGATCCGGGCAATTGGTGATCAGAAAACGGAGCAGCGGCCTGGCCATAAGTTGATCGCCGCGCTGAAAATAGGACAGTGCCAAATACAACTTAGCAAGCCAATTTTGAGGTTGCTTATCTGTGACCCGAAGTAAGCGTTCGATTGCCATTTCGAAATTGCGCTGTTCGTAGAATGTGATTCCTTCATCACGCAGTTTTTCAAATTTGTCTATTTGTTGTTCCTGTTCGAACATGATGCATGCATCCCACAGCTGAAGCGGGCGCCTCCCCTGTCATCATCTTCACCGGTGCTTTCCAACCTGGTCAATTGGAAGAGGCATGAATAGAGGCTTTGAGACAACAGGACAATCAACTCCCGGGGAGTAGCAGGTGCAATGCAAGTTACTGCTCGAAGCGTGAGCAGTTGTAGCAAAACAATGCGCCCGTCGAGAAATTGAATCCGCGTCCAACGAAGCGGTTGGAATTGCGTTTACGGTTGGCACAACTTTTGCGCTATCCTTTTTTACGAGTGATCGACAGATCGCAAAACGGAATCAGTCCGGAGCTGTCGCCTTCCGAGGTGCGCAAGCGCAGCTCGATATCTTCGAATGACCAGATGGACACAGGATAAATCAGTCCGGCAACGATCTCGGATTTGTCTTTGCGACTCTCGTGCGGCGCGCCCATTTTATTGCACAGGTGCTCGAAGCACGTACGATAGGCCTTTTCTTCGTCTTCGGGATTATCGAACGCCGGCATGATTTCGAAGGCGAGGCGACGCAGGATAAAGCGTACGTTGGCTCGCAGTCCGCCGAGCACATGTTGATTGGACCAGGTGACTTCTTCCCAGCGGGTCTGATAACCGCCCGCCAAATCCAGAAGTTCATTGACGCCTGCAGACCAGGGCAACATCGTGCCGCTGTCTTCCAGCAAAACGCCTTCGTCAAGTCGAAACGGTGCAACTGAACTCGTCATTGTAGCCACTGATCATACCGGCAATCAGTAGTTGCTGCAATCACCGGTACACCCATACTGTAGGGGGCGCGCATCGCGCCGCCCGCTCGTGGTCAAGAGACCCGGCTTGACACCATATTTGGTGCATAAAGAAACGCCCACCGAAGTGGGCGCCTCCAAACAATCGGAAAGATTCGATTACTTTTTCTTCTCTTCCTTGCCTGCAGCCGCAGCGGCGGCGGGAGCGGCGGCGCCTGCGGCAGGGGCCGCACCTTCGGCCGGAGTGGCAGCGCCTTCGGCAGCGGCAGCCGTCGGTTTTTCTTCCACTTCCGCTTTCGGAGTCACCACACGGCAGATGACTTCTTCGGCCGGATTGAGAATCTCGACGCCCTTCGGCACTTGCAACTCAGAAAAGTGAATGCCGTGATCGATTTCGGTGATCGTGTTGAGATCGACAGGAATGTAATCGGGAATGTCGTCTGGGAAGCATTCCACTTCGCACTCGTCGAAGTTGGTTTGCAGCAATCCGCCCGTGGCGACTGCCGGCGAAGAGCCCATGAATTTGAGCGGAACCGTCACCGTCAACTTGCGATCTTTGGCGACGCGATAGAACTCGATGTTGAGCACATTGCCGTTTTTGTAATCACGCTGCACGTGGCGGATGAGCGCGCTTACCGGGCCCTTGCTGATGCCTTGCAGCTCAACAATGTGCGAATATGCGGCTGAAGGCAACTTGGTGAACTCGCGGGTGTCTACCTCGACGTTTACGGAAGCCTCCCCGGGACCATAAAGGGTCGCTGGAATCTTCCCTTCGCGGCGCAGCGCACGAGGCTTTGTTGTTGCGCGTTCTGCCAGCTGTAGCTTGAACTTCTCGACCATGACTTAAACCCTTGTATGTTGAGACGGAGGTAGTGCTTGAGAGACGGCTCTAGGCGCTTTACTCTCAAACAACACTACTGGGGCGCAAGGATTCGAACCTCGGAATAGCTGGACCAAAACCAGCTGCCTTACCACTTGGCGACGCCCCAATGTAACGCAATAGTGGATTCTATG
>DATNQY010000236.1:0-16035 GCA_036703785.1 Candidatus Obscuribacterales bacterium | reverse complement strand
TAAAAACCGCAGCAAGCGCGTAGCCTTGCCGACAGCGACAGGCAAGACCCCGGTGGCCGCCGGATCCAGCGTGCCGCCATGACCAACTTGCTTCATGCGCAAGGTTTTCCTGACGATGGCCACCACGTCATGTGCGGTAATGCCTGAGGGCTTGGCGACGTTCAGAAAGCCAAAGTAGGTTGGCTGCACTACACTTCGCCGCGAGCGATTTTGCCGAGCAGATCCGTCACCCGAGCGCCGCGCTCGAGCGAATTGTCCAGCTTGAAGCTGAGCTCCGGCGCAAAGCGCAAGCGCAAACGTCGGCCCAGCTCGCCGCGAATTTCGCCCACGTGGTCGTTGAGCGCGGCCAAAGTGCCTTCCTGTTGCTGCTCATCCCCAAACACGGAAACGAACACCCTCATCCGGCGGCAATCATCGCTGGCTTCGATATCGGTAATTGAAACGATGCCTGCGACGCGGTCGTCCTTGAGATCGCGACGGATGAGCTCAGATAGCTCTTTCTTGGCTGACTGCGCCACTCGCAGTTTACGAGGGGTAGACATAGTTGATACCTCCTCCAGCAAAAGAGTGCTGGTACATGCGACGGCGACGCGCGGGGTCGCCCCTACCGCGTGAGTTCGCGCTTCTCTTCGACAACGTGGAATGCATGGACGATGTCGCCTTCCTGGATGTCGTTGAACTTCTCGAAGCTCATGCCGCACTCGAAGCCGGCCGCCACTTCGCGGGCATCGTCTTTGAAGCGCTTGAGACTGTCGAGCTTGCCTTCATAAATCGTCTGTCCCTCGCGCTCGATGCGCGCGATTGCTCCGCGCGGAATCTTGCCGCTTGTGACCATGCAGCCTGCGATGGTGACGTGTTTGGACTTGAATAGCTGTCGAATCTCGGCAAGGCCGACCTCGACTTCTTTCCTGATCGGTTGCAACTTGCCTTCCATAGCGAGCTGCAAGTCATCAATGATCTGATAGATGATGTTGTAGGTACGAATATCCACTCCAGCTGCCTCGGCAGCATTACGGGCGTTGGCGTCCGGTTGGACGTTGAAGCCGATGATAATCGCATTAGAAGATGCAGCCAGGTTGACGTCTGTTTCCGAGATATCGCCGGAGGCTGTGCGCAATACGCGCACGGTGACTTCCTTGGCCGACAGCTTGGCGAGCTTATCGGCAACAGCCTCGGCAGAGCCCTGCACGTCGGCTTTGACGATAATGTCGAGCTCTTTGATTTCCCCGGATTCCAATTGATCGCGAAACGATTCGAGGCTGACGTGACGCTTGCGCACTTCTTGCTCTTTGCGCTGTTCGGCGAGTGTGCGCGCTGCTTGTTCGTCTTGTACGACTTCGAAGTGATCGCCTGCTTGCGGCACTTCCTTCAATCCAAGCACTTCCACAGGCATGGATGGACCAGCCGCCTTCACGCGCTCGCCGCGGTCGTCAAACAATGCCCGCACTCTGCCCCAAGCACTGCCGGCGACAATGCAATCGCCTTCGCGCAGGGTGCCGTTGGCGACCAGCGCCGTGGCTACCGCACCTTTGCCGCGGGACAGCTCGGCTTCGACAATGCTGCCGATAGCCGGGCGCTCGGGATTGGCACGCAAGTCCTGCATTTCCGAGACCAGCAAAATCATCTCGAGAAGTTCGTCGAGCCCGATGCGCTTCTTAGCCGAAACGTTGACCGTCACGGTATCGCCACCGAATTTATCCGGCACCACGTTGTGATTCATAAGCTCGGTGAGCACGCGCTCGGGGTCTGCATCGCCTTTGTCAATCTTGTTGATGGCGACGATGATCGGTACGCCGGCGGCTTTAGCGTGATCGATAGCTTCGATCGTTTGCGGCATGACGCCGTCATCGGCGGCCACCACCAGAATGGCGATGTCCGTAACTTTTGCCCCGCGAGCACGCATGGCGGTGAACGCCTCGTGGCCCGGAGTATCCAGGAAAACAATCTGACGCAAGCTGCCGTCTTCGGCCGGCACTTCGACGTGATAAGCGCCTATGTGCTGGGTGATGCCACCATGTTCGGCGTCGGTAAGCAAAAACTTCGTCTGGCGAATCGCATCGAGAAGACTGGTTTTGCCGTGGTCGACGTGTCCCATGATGGTGACCACGGGCGGACGTGTGACCAGCGCGGCCTTCTGCTCTTCAGTCAGTACTTCTTCTTTAGGCGCCGCTTCTTCCGCTGCCACCAGAGCCGCGATGTCGATGTCTTCTTGCGAGGCGAGCTCGTAGCCCATCTCGACGGCCAGCTCTTTTGAGAGATCAAGCTCGACCATCTGGTTGACGGTGCGCAGAATGTTTTTCATCATCAAGCGGCGGATAACTTCTTCCACCGGCTGGCCCATTTTTTCTGCCAGTTCTTTCACCGTGAGCGGCCCGCTCAGAGCGAGCACGCGCGGAACTTCAACAACTGCTGCCGCCGGGCGCTTGTCTTCGCGCTTGGGCGTCTGCTGCATATGACGCTCGGGCGGCTGATTGGAGCGATGTGATTTGGGCGGACGAGGAGGAGTGGCGCGAAACGACGGCGCGGCAATGCGAATCGGCTGCGCCGGCGCAGATGGTTTTGCCGCTGCAAATGCGTCGCGCAAGGCGGTTTCATCCACTTTTCCACCACCTTGTTCTCTATCGCGATTTTGTCTGGGAGGCTGTTCTCCGCGACGACCATCGTCGCCGCGGTCGCGAGCGCGAGCGGCTTCCTGTTCTCTTTGTTTGCCTACGGCTTGCTCGCGCGCAGCTTGCGCGGCGGCTTGCTCTTCCTTTTGCTTTCTGGCGCGTTCGGCGGCGCGCTCGATGGCTTCCATCTGGGCACGTTGCTCCATTACCGCCTTCGACGGCGGCGGCGGCGGAGCGGATGGCGATGCAGCCGGCTCAACAGGCTCGGGCTGCGGTTTTGAAACTTTGGCAACCGGTGCCGCCGGCTTTTCGGCCGCAGCTGCCTCGGCTTGCGCTCTTGCCGCAGCCGCTTCGGCTTGGGCTCTTGCTGCCGCAGCCGCTTCGGCTTGCGCTCTCACTGCCGGCGAGGGCTCGGGAGGTGCGGCAATCGGCTCTGGCGGCGCGTGCTCGGCCACCGGCTCAGCAGCTTCAATGCGGTCTTCTTTGCGATAGCGAGCCAGCACGCGAGGTTTGACTACAGGAGGCGGAGGCGCCGCTGCCGCTTTGGCAGCCGCCCTGGTGCCACTGGCTGCCGGTGGCTTGGCTGTCGGAGCAGACGTCTTCGGCTCTGCCTTTTCCGGCGCTTGTTTTTTCTTGCCTAAGTGAGCAATGACCAGACCAACAACGTGCCCGTCGATAGTGCTTGAGTGACTTTTCACGTCGTATCCAAGCTCTCGGCACGCGTCGATGAGAACCGGCGCAGGCAGGTTCATCTTGCGCGCAAGCTCATAAATACGGACACGATCGGACATTCAAATTACCTCCAAACAGCTATTGTGGCATGATTCTTAGCTTTCTGTGCACGTACTTGTCAGAGTGTGGATAAGACTTGACTCAAGCGGCCACTTGATCTGACGCTTTGGCTGTTCCTTTCGCCCGCGGCCACCTTGCAAGGCGATCTTCAACCGGTTGCCTTTGAGCGCCTGCTGCAGGCATCGTTGCTTGCGGCAGAGATAAACAGACCTGCCCAGCACGGCGCTTTTGCCGCTTGGCGACCCGTCGAGCACAACGGTACCGTTGTGATAATCCACAGTCAGCCTGACCAACCCCCGCCGCGGACTGAGTTGCCTGCATGACAGGCAAATTCTCAGGACCTCGGCTGGTTTACGTTCTGTCAAATGTCGGAATTAACGAGCCACCGTATCGGTAGTTGTTTTGTACGAACCACCGGATTGGCTTTCCGACTTGATGTCGATCTTCCAACCGGTCAGCTTCGCAGCCAAGCGTACGTTTTGTCCGCCGCGTCCAATGGCCAGACTGAGCTGATCATCAGGCACAATGACTTCGGCTCGGCGGCCGCTTTCTTGATCGTCGTACAAAGCGACGGTGGTGATGCGAGCCGGGCTGAGCGCGTTGGAGATGTAATCCACCGGATCAGCAGAAAAGCGAATGACGTCAATCTTCTCGTTGCGCAATTCTGCCACGACGTTTTGAATTCGGACGCCGCGGGTGCCGATACAGGCGCCCACCGGATCGACATCAGTATCTTCGGAGTGCACGGCAATCTTGGTGCGATAGCCGGCTTCACGCGCAATTGATTTGATCTCGACGGTGCCGTCTTCAATTTCCGGCACGTAGAGTTCGAACAATTCACGCACGAGCTCAGGATGCGCTTGTGAAACGATAATTTGCGGCACGCGGCCGGTATCGCGCAACTCGAGAACATACACGCGAACGCGGTTGCCCACGCGATATGTTTCACCCGGAAGTTGCTCTTTCGACGGCATGCAACCCTCAACGCGACCGAGGTTGATGATCACGTTGTTGCGGTTGTTGCTGATCACTTCGATACGTTCGATTTGACCAGTGGTGCAAGTTCCCTTGCGAGTCTCGAACTCTTTCTTGATCAGCTCTTTCTCCGCTTCGCGCAAACGCTGCGTGATCAGCTGTTTTGCCGTTTGAGCAGCGATGCGTCCGAATTCGGAAAAGTCGGCCGGAGTCACTTCGATTTCCAGCACTTCGCCGGCCGTTACGTCAGGAATCAGATCGCGAGCGTCAGTAAGACTGATTTCGTGATACTCGTTGGTTACCCGTTCCACGACTTCCTTGGGCGCAAAGATGCCGATTTCTCCGGTTTCCGTGTCGAAGATTGCGCGGACACCTTCTACATCATGGTCCGGCACTTTCTTCTTGTAGGCAGCAACGATGGCATCGCAAACGTACGAAATAAATTCCTCTTGCGGAATATTACGTTCGCGCTCCAGTTCTTCAGCCGCTTCGAGCAGCTTGTCGCCAATTTTGATCACGATTTATCCTCCAATATTCAATTGTCTATTCAGTTGTAGGGGCGATGCCTGCATCGCCCGGTGGATCGCCTGGTATCAAACGCACCGAGATGATGTTGCTCATCTCCACCGCGATCGACTCCGGCGCTTGCGCCTCGGCTTCCTGTTTGGATTTTTTGTGCTTCGGACGGTCGCTGATTTTTTCGGGGTGATCGACGAGCACTCGTCCATCGGCCAATCCAGTCAGTTTGCCTGTAAATGCCGAGCCTAAACCATCGACTTTTTGCTTGGTTTTTACCTCGACGTTTTGTCCGGAGAAAAGTGCAAACTCACGCTCAGAGCTGAGCTTGCGATCGATTCCCGGACTTTGCACTTCGAGCAAGAAAGCTCCATCAACTACCGGCGGCGATTGCTCATCGAGCACTGCTTCCAGCTTGCGGCTGACTTGTTCGCAGTCACCGAGACTGACATGCGCGCCCGGTTTGTATATCGTGATTTCCAGCGTGCGATTCTTGCCTTGTTGGCCGAGTTTCACATCGACTAGCGATAATCCAAAAGCTGAGACAACTTGCTCGGCAAGAGTGGTTACTTGATTGAGATTTGGTTGAATCAACAAAATTCCCCCAGGTTGATACCCGGCGGCGAGCGCCTAAATAGCAAACTGCCGTAGACTACAGCTGTGTCTACGACGGTTGAAACTATTCCTGTATTAAATGGTAGCATGGCGAGCCCCCAAGAGCAACAAAATGACTGGACAGCTAACGGTTTCCAACAGGCAAAAACGCGTGCCGGTGGACCTTTCCGAGCTCGAAGCCGCTTACGAAAAGCTGAGGCTGGGCGTGTTCGCCAATCTCGCTGCAGCGCCGCCGCCCCACCTCAAGAAGCGCGCCATCACAGCCCTTGCCGGGCGCGGAAGCTTTAGCGTAGCCCTTGTGTCCAATAAGCAGATAAAAGCACTGAATAAAGATTGGATGGGCAAAGACAAACCAACGGATGTGCTTTCATTTCCTCTCGATCTCGACCCGCCGCCGCCGGGCGTGCCCTGGGAGGTCGGCGAGATAATCGTCTCCGTTGAACGGGCCGCCGAGCAAGCCGAGGAGCTCGGGCACAGCTTCAAACGCGAGATGGCATTCCTATTTGTGCACGGCATGCTTCACGTTCTCGGCTTCGACCACATGGAGCCGGCTGAGGAAAAGGAGATGTTCCGCCGGCAGAAACAGATATTAGATAAAGCCGGATTTAGACGATGACCTCGCGCGCGCGGTTTTTGTAACGGCGGGCAAAGCCCGCTTGTCGGGAACTCGCAGCACGACCATCGTCGAACTCTATATAAACCGACATAAACCAACAGTAAGGTATATCGACTCGACTGTAAAACTTTACTCCTGTAATCTCAAAACACACGGTTGAGCCAGGAGATATCTCTACAAAAGTGCTATCGTCAGATCGGTAGGACGCGTCCTGAGGACAAAACCATTAATCAGCCTGTACGCGACACGACACAGAAGCGAGGCGGCGCCGAATCAGAGCGCAAGCCGCGATTGATTGCCATCCCGGGATCCTGGCGCCGCAAAGCCGAACGCACAGCGAGCGTGATTGAATCGTTCTTCCACGCATTTCGCGGTTTTTATATTGCATTCAAGGCAGAGCGCAATCTGCGCATACATGTAGCAATGGCAGTAGTCGTGGCGGCTGCCGCAGCTCTTTTGAGAGTGGATGCTACCGGCTGGGCGCTTTTGACTCTGGCGATCGGACTTGTGATTGCCGCCGAATTGGTGAACACCGCACTAGAGCGCCTCGTCGACATTGCCACCAACAATGAATTCCATCGCATCGCACGCGATGCCAAAGACACGGCTGCCGCTGCTGTTTTGTGCACGGCCGTTATTGCGGCGATGATCGGCGCATTTGTATTTGTCCCGCGCGTGCTGATGTTGATGCATCTCGCGCACTAATATGGAGCTATGACTCGAAGGTCGGCAGCCGCACGCCCGGGTTGTTCCGATTCGCTTCAACGAAGGCGCGCATTTGCTTCGCCGATGCCGCGTAGGTCACTTCACTGCGTCCGCGTTTGGCACGTTGGACTTTTCCTGGGAAAACATCGAACCAATACGGCTTCGTCTGTAATAGCATGCCGGCAACTTGGCCATCCTCGGTCAAATGAGGACCTCCGGAAAATCCCATTTTCGCTTTGCCTTGGAACGCCAATGGCGCATTTGCCAACTCATCATCGCGTCTGAAGTAGCTCATCGATGCTGAGACCTCGCGATCGAAAGGAAAGCCTACCAGCATCGTCGGTTGCCCGGGACGGAGCTCCGATTCGCTCAGCTTCAATCCTGGTAATTTGAAGTCCGGATTGACGAGACGCATCAGCGCCATGTCTTTTTCTTTATCGACTCCCAGCAAATCAACGGCATAATTGCCGCCAAAGGGAAATTCGATCCTCGTTTTATTGGCGCCGTCGAGCGTATGCGCGGCGCCGAGGAAGAGTCCGTCTTCTCCCTTGAGAGCGAAGCCCGCGCTGTGCCCCACGTAGGTTGAGCCATCGGCACGCACTACGTTAGTCGTTATTTGCCCGACATTAATGAGTCCGTCGGCAAAATTATGGGTCATTTCCACCGTAGGCGGAAGTCCGGGTGGCGAATACCATGGAACAATTGACGCTGCCCGGGAGCGCGGAGCCAACTGATAAGCACGCACCGCTGGCGATACCACCGAACCTGCGCCCAGCAAACCAAAGTCAACGATTCCATCGCTGATGCCACGCATCGATGTACGATCGGCATTTAAGTTGCCCGTGCCGTTCCATGTTTTCAACCAGACATCGGTTGCCGTTTTTCCATCTCTAATGAATCCAGGCAGAGCGCTAAAGGCGCTGCTCAACCCAACTGCTTGCAAGGCGACAGCCAAAGGCGGCACGCGACTTTCAAGCAACGTCAGCCCCAGTCCGAGCCCAGCACCGATGCCGACCTTGGCCAGGGACCACGGGTTATGCGCGGCAGCCAGCACTGAATCTTTAAGCGCGCCGCCGAATACGTAAGCCTCACGCCCTAAGGCGGAATGGGCGGCGGCATCATCACCACCAGCGTTTTGCTTATTCGCGTTATCTATAGAGTCTCTGGACATAGGGCAATACTCACTCATTAAAGGTAAGGGAAAGGTCATTCATCAAATAGGGGGAAACTACGAACCCTATCCATAAGCCGGAATTCATGTGCCGGAACCGTGGAGGCCACTGGGTGCGTGGTGGTTTTCCCATTGACCAGGCCACACCGCTGACCGATCATGAAAGTCCCTGGGCTCAGGGCTAAAAATGCTAGAACAATCGCAATCTCGTGAAATTATCCAGGCAGCCGCGCAGGCGCCGAATGAAGCCGAAGCTAATAAGCTGAGGCAAGCGGCATTGACGCCGCCACCGGCAAAGCCGGCAGAGACGCATGTCGCCACGGCGGCTCCGCCACACCCGGCCGCTCCGGCTGCTCATGTAGAAGCGCACGCGGCACCTGCGGCACCGGCACGTCCGGCAATTCCGGCGGCTCCTCATGCGGAAATCCCCCACGCCGCCATACCGGCCATTTCAGCGCGCCCGGCAACTCCCCAACCTCATATAGAGACTCCGCGAACCCAACCCGTTATTGCGCACCCGCAGGTCATGGCGCACCCGCAAGTCATTGCGCACCCGCAAGTCATTGCACACCCGACACCGACTCCACCACCGACAGACGTGTCGCACACGCCGATTGTGCAAAGAACGCTACCGCAACCTAATAATGTATACACGCGCACGGACCACACGCAGACTGTCCCCAGACCGGCACAAGTCGGACAGCCGGCACCGGTGGCAGCGCCGGGGTATCCGCATCCGCGAACCGGAATGCAGCCCGGACACGCCACTGAGCAGCCGACAGCCACACCACCACATTCCGCTCGTAGAGCTGTTGTCGGTGGTATCGCAGCCGGTGCTGCAGTCGGAGTTGGACTGGCAACCGGTGCACATTACCGAGCAATCGCCAATCCGTCAAATGCTAACGAAACGATCATTAGCAATCCGAACCAGACGAACGGTCACGGCAATCTGGCAAATCACACGTTCAACAATCGCAGTTATTTTCCGACGCAGAACAACAATGGCGGGTACGAATATAATCCATCTTATGAGCGCATGGGTGAACATTGGAGATGGAACCGGGACCGTGGTTGGAATTTCTACGGCGATAATGACGCGTGGCTGTGGGGCCAAACCGACTGGTGGAACTCACAATCACCGTACGGACAAAACGGACTCCTCCTTAATGTAGATGGAGATTGGGTCTCAGTTGGCGGACAGGGTTACGATGATCCGAACGCGACCTACCAACCGGATCCGACGTACGATCCGAATGCGGGCTATCAGCCCGATGGAACCTACCAGCCGAATGGAACGTATCAGCCAGATGTTACGTATCAGCCGAATGTAACCTACCCGGACGCGGCGTATTCAGACCGCGATGCCACCAATGAAGCATATCGAGAGCTCGGTTGGCCCGGTGAAGACCAGCGGGTCAGACCGGCTCCGGCATATCGATACCCGATGACCGACTCGCAGCGCTATCGTTATAACAATGGCGAGCCATACCAGGATGAGCGCTATCAACAGTATTTAGCTAGTCAGAATCCCGAATACTGGTCGCGACGTGGACAGTATCAGGATGGTGCCTATGCGCCACCACCTCCACCGCAGTACGGGCCGCCCGGCTATGGATTCGGCGGATGGGGCGGCGGATGGGGCGGCGGATGGGGCGGCGGACCGCAAAATTTGATTGGCGGATTAGCCTCGGGACTTATCGGCGGTCTGTTGTTTAACGCACTCCGGCCGCAGAATCGTTGGGACAACGCGTCTCAGTATCAATATCAGTACCCGACGTATCAGACGTATCAACCCGCGTATTTCGTTGCACCGCATCGTCATCACCACTGGCGATAGACGCACCGCCCGGGCGACGCGAGGCGTTGCCTATGAATCGACAATGCCTGTTGGAACGTAACTCTTGATACCACTGGCGGTATCTTCCACGACTGCAACATTGATGTCGTAAACATCGCGCAGCTTCGAGTTGACGAGAACTTCCGCCGGCGTGCCCGAGGCAAATATCTTGCTAGGTGCGGCCGGCTCCTTTCGCAACAAAACAACCTTGTCGGCCAATCTGCCGATCAAATTCAAGTCATGTAAAACGAGCAAAATGCCGAGCTGCTGTGAGCGCATTTTCTTCAGCAGCTCTACCAACTGCAATTGGTGTTTGTAATCCAGGTGCGAGGTCGGTTCATCCAACAAAATGAGCGACGACTGCTGCGCCAATGCCATTGCTAAAGCTACACGCTGAAGTTCACCACCGGACAGCGTGCCGACTTCCTTCTCCGTAAGGTGAGAAGTTTCCGTCGCATCGAGGGCGGATTTGACGGCCGCTTCGTCCTCTGTACTGATTTGCCACGACCACCATGCTTGGTGCGGGTTCCTGCCGAGAGCGACGAGAGCCTTTACCGGCATATTGCGAGGTGGGTCGATGTTCTGCGCTACGTAAGCGACGCTCTTCGCGAAAGTCCGTGGCGGGCACATCCAGATATCGGTTTCATTCAAGTGAATATGGCCGCCGATAGGTTTGATCTGCCGCGCGAGCGTTTTCACCGTGGTAGATTTGCCGACGCCATTCGGCCCGGCTATGACTACAATCTCACCAGGGTGCAAACTCAAACTATCAATTTGAGCGACAGTTTTTCCCTGCCAGCCGACATGAAGGTGGGCTGCCGTCAAAACGTCTTTCTCGCCGGCATTTGTCATGCCTCAACCTCGTCCTTATGCTTTACGACCAGCCACAGGAAAAATGGTGCGCCGATGAGGCTGAGCAATGTTCCCAGCGGCAATTCCATTCCGGAGATTAGCGTGCGCGAGGCGAGATCGCTAAACAAAACGAGCGCACCACCGCCGAGAACCGAAGCGCACAAATGCATTCGCTCATCTCGGCCGAATACAGTCCGCGCCACATACGGTGCCACCAATCCGACGAAGCCGACGATGCCGCTCAGCGAAACAGCCGCGCCGCACAAGACGACACCGGTGAGCAAAATAGTCCATTGAACTCTCGCGATGTTCAGCCCAAGTGAGGCAGCGGACTGAGCACCAAGGCTCAGCATGCGCAAGGGCTTGCTCATGATGATTGCCACCGCAAACCCAACGATCAGATAAATGGAGGTGGTGCGCAGCTCAATCCAACCTTTGCCATTGATGCTGCCTGCCAACCAGTAATACAGCGCCTGCACGCGGCCGGCACCGGCCAAGGTCGTCAGACATAGAGTGATGAGGCTGCTGCAAACGGCCGAAACTGCAATGCCGGCAAGCAGTAAGCGCGTCATTGAAAGTCCCGCCGGAGTGCGCGCCATGAATGCCACCAGCAAGCTGACGAGCAGTCCGCCTATAAGCGCGACAATTGGAAGCGCGGCAAATGATGCGTTGAACACAATTGCGCCGGCAACGGCCAGCGCGGCACCGCTGGAAATTCCCGTGAGGTAGGGGTCTGCCAAATAGTTGCGCGAGAGCGACTGCAACAGGTACCCCGATACCGCCAATGCGGCGCCGACGGCGAAAGCGCATAGCAAGCGAGGCAGGCGAATCTGCCAGATGATGTCAGTCAAATTTCCGTGCGCAAGGCTCGGCGAAAACAGCACCTGCAGAGCTTCTTGCGGAGTTGCGGACACCGCCCCCAGACAGAGGTTAAGCATGAGTGCCACTATAACGAGCAGCACCAACAACGAAAAACGAAGAATCAAAACGATATAACCACACGCCATCCGTTTCGAATTGTCCAGCCTCTTCCTTTGAATGGCAAGCGGCACGTGTTAACATGCTATCTTGGCAGGCTAGAGCGGGCTTCCGCCCGCCGCGACGATAAATCCATGATCTACCTCGACAACAGCGCAACCACCGGCGTCCGAGACGAAGCGAAATCGGCGATGCTGCCTTTTCTGGAAGGCGGGTTCGGCAATCCTTCGTCCATACACCAGCCAGGTCATTTCGCCCATGCGGCTGTCGAACACGCCCGCAAACAACTGGCCAAACTGCTCAACTGCGCTCCGTCTGAAATTTATTTCACACCATGCGCAACGTACAGCAACAACGTTGCGATCCTCGGTCGCGCGCGGGCAATCGATGCCCAAGGCGGCAGCAAGCATCTAATAACGAGCGCCATCGAACATCCTTCGTGTCTGGGTCCGGCCAAATTCCTCGAAGGCAATGGTTGGGACGTCACCTATTTGCCGGTTGACTCCGAGGGACTCGTTTCCACCGCCGCTCTCGAAAAAGCAATCAAGCCGCAAACTTCAATCATCTCATTGATGTGGGCGAACAACGAAATCGGAAGCCTTTTCCCAATCGAAGAGATGTCCAAACTCGCGGCCGATCGCGGCATCTTCTTCCACACAGACGCGGTGCAAGTTCCCGGCAAGTTACAAATCGATCTCGCGCGCGTTGCCGCCGACACGCTCTCACTGTCCGGGCACAAGTTTTACGCACCAAAAGGGATCGGCATTCTTTTCAAACGGCAAAACGTCAACTTAATGCCGATTGTTTTTGGTGGTGGGCAGGAGTCGGCGCTCTTTCCTGGAACGGAACCAGTCGCAAACATCGTTGCCATCGGCGAAGCGGCCGAGTGCGCACAAAAAGAACTGGTGGAAACGGAAGCCAAACTTCGCCAGATGCAAAAGATACTTGCGGAAAGTTTGCTCGCAATACAAGGCGTACGAATGACTGGTCCCCGCGAGCTCGACAAACGGCTGCCCGGCCACGTCAGCGTGGTGGTGCCCGGCATCGAAGGCGAGGCAGCCGTCGTTCAATGCGACTTGAAAGACATCTGCATCTCCTCCGCGTCAGCATGCCACAAGGGAATCAAGCAGCCATCGCATGTGGTGTCGGCTCTTCAAATTGGAACCAACCTCGCGCTCGGCTCGCTGCGCATCTCCGCCGGCCGTTTCAACACTGCCGAAGACTGCCACCAAGCCGCCGCCATCATAACCAAAGTGGTGGCATCCCTGCGCAAAACCAGCGCGCCGGTCAGTTAGTCAAGTCATGGTAGCGGCGGGCGAAAGCCCGCTTTCGAGGAAACCAAAATGTGCGGACGCTACAGCTTAACAAGACGACAGGCAGAGCTCATCGAGCGCTGGGGCATCGAAGAAATGCTCTGCGAAGCTGAAGAGCTCCAACCGCGTTTCAACATTGCACCGTCGCAACTCGTACCGGCCGTCATGATGCATGATGGCAAACGCGTCCTCTGCATGCTCAAGTGGGGACTGGTTCCCTTCTGGGTCAAAGATCTCAAAAAGACCAAACCAGTCATCAACGCGCGTTGCGAATCAATGGCTGAAAAACCGTTTTTCCGCCAGGCTGTGAAAAGCAAGCGCTGCCTTATCCCTGCCGATGGCTTCTACGAATGGAAGCATGAAGGCAAGCTCAAGAATCCGATGTACATCCACCAACCGGCACGCAATTTATTTTCCTTCGCCGGTCTCTGGGACGAATGGCGCTCGCCCGACGGCGAAGTGCTCCGCACGTGCACGATCATCACCACCGCTGCTAACAACACGATGTCACCGGTACACGATCGCATGCCGGTGATCGTGCGTCCGGAACTCGAATCGCTCTGGCTCAATCCGGAAGAAAAAGACTTCGCCAAACTTCAGCCGGCGCTCGAACCGCTTGCCGATGACCAACTGCAAATGTACCAAGTCTCCCCGCGCGTCAATTCACCCGCGCAAGACATCCCCGAGCTCGTCGAACCGGTGCCGCAGCAAACATCGTTGTTCGATCGGCACGCTTAGCCGCCAAAAGTTGCCGCACAGCCATCTTTGAAGCTGTTGAGTAAAAGCCGGCATGGCTCGAACGTACAAAAGAAGTATGACAAAGCCAGACCGCCCTACCAGCGCATTCTCACGTCGGCGGCAGTGCCGACAAGTACCAAGGAGAAACTCAGGGCCATCTTCGAGCGACTTGATCCCGTCGCATTATTTGAGCAAATTAGTTCAATGCAGGACGAGCTCGAACGTGAGCGCCTCCGCTCGGTGGCACTTGCACCGGTGGCGGTCGAGGCCACTGCAGCAGCCGGCATAGCGGAGGAACTGTCCAACACCCTCACGTGGGATAGAAAACCTCATCGGCGTCACAAGGGGGTGGCTCATCGTCGCTGGCGCACGCGGAAAGATCCGTTTGAGTCCGTCGCGCAGGAAATTCAGCTGGCCGTGAAGTTGCAGCCATCGCTGCAAGCGAAGGAACTGTTCGAGCAGCTCTGCGCTCGCCATCCAGGACTCTTCAAGGGTAACGAGCGGCGGACGCTCCAACCGGCAAAACCCTTGACTCCAGACACGCTTTTTGATCGGCGTTGACAAACGGTTGCAATCGACGGAAAGAACGCCGATCCTGGAACGGTTACACGGTTACCAAATGGCCGCTGGCATCGTAAACTAGTTCACGGCTTCACCGAACGGATACGTCTCTGATGGTCTGATGCCGGAGCTTCAATTGCTATATAGATCCGTCTCGCTCTTCACGATTGAATTCTGGGTCGCAATGAAGCGTTGAAATTTAGTAGCTTGCTTAGCATAGAGCTTCGCAGCCAAAGATTGACCCCGAGCTACCGAGTGCCCAGACTGTGTAGTCTCTGCACTCATCGCCTGGTTCTTCTGTGCTCTTTGCTCGAGGCTACTCAGGAGTGCTCGTTCAGATTCAAGCGATTGTCCCGCCTTCCTTCTATCAGAGCGGAGAAGCTGTATGAAGGCATTGACTCTCGCATCCTTGTATCGGTCTAACACCTGCACTTCGATCATGTCCAGCAAATCAGAAATATCACTCGCTGCTCGGGAACGGATCTGAATGATTTCCTCGAAACTCATTGCGCATTCATCGGCGGCAACGACTTGATACCACCGATCAATACATCGGTCGCGTTCCGTCGCACCATCGATGAATTCACAAAAGGCGATAGCTACAATTGCCGTCACTGCTGGTTCTCGTTGAAAAAAAGCATGCCAAAGATCCACAGTGGCCATTAACTCCTGCTGCATCTCCAGCCACTGGGACTGGCTGCAACGGTAGAGTTCGGCTATTTTTGTTAACGATTCGGACAATTGAATCAGCTCGGACCGATCGTACTCATTCCGTCCCGACAAGTCCGCTGGCTTTCGTGCACGCGCGTTGAATTGGTCCTGAAGGGACTCGCATTCACGGAGGCGTTCTCGGATTTTGTTCGACTGCGTAAGTGGTTGCTGAGAAACCCGCATAAGCAGCTTATCTGGTTCTTCAAAGGTTTGCATGGCGCAGATTCCTGAATGTCTTACCGTGCGGCGCGGCGCAAGCACATGGACAGTTATCCTGAGGCAATTTGTCTTATCGGATCAGGGCTACTTGAATCCGAGCAGACACATTTCATAATCAGCCTCTGCCCTCCATTTGCACCAATTGTAATAGACTTCAGCTTCGCCTTCTGACATTCCGTTGGCTAGATCGTTACATCGATTCCGGTTGCAACGCTTCATGTCATCGTTGAACTTGTCAGTACATGGGGTTCTTGATCCTCCACCGATGTGGCTGCCCACCCAACTGCCGATCTGCTTCCCAAGCTGGTTAACTGCCTGTCCGATGGCGGAGGCCGCGTTACTGATGTTATTGGCAATTTGCTGACCGGGAACGGCTGAACCCACTACTGTGCCTACTCCGCCTCCGAGCGCAGCGCCACCTTCTGCACCTGCAATTGTGCCCCCACCGGGCAGTGCGATGGTTCCACCGGACCCGCCAGCGAGACCGCCGATGCCAGCGCCGATGGCAGCTCCCCAGGCGGCACCGACAGCATCTGTTCCATTCCGGTCGGAAAAATTTACGGGATTGTTGTTGACATAGGCGTACAGATCGACGCCGCCAGCTTCTCCAATTGGATCCCTACTGATAAACCGCCCCAGAGAAGCACTATAAGCCCTCGTGCGGGTCAAATTAAGCCCGGAACGGCTGTGCAAATAATAGCCTGCGTAGCCCATATCAGCTGGAGTTGTGCTTACAATGGTGGTCGCTTGCCCATACGGATCGAATGACCCCTCTGTGTCTATGATAGTTGAGACACTTTCGCTTCGAAGTTCACCGTAAGCGAAAC
>DATNQY010000235.1:0-30986 GCA_036703785.1 Candidatus Obscuribacterales bacterium | reverse complement strand
AAAAATTGGTTCGATCTATTGAAGATTCTCAGGTCGAAGCCAGACAAGGACGGGTGCGAACGACCTGCTTCCACGCAGCTGTTGGCTTCATGATGCTACTTGCGGGCAGCCGGCTTATCGCGTCTGTGTTTACGGAACGATTGTTGCTGCCACCGTTTCGGGCGGCGCTGGATTTGGTGCAGCCGCTGCGTCTTGCAGACCATTACGGTCTGTTCGCTGTGATGACCACTTCCCGACCGGAGATTGTCTTCCAGGGCAGTGACGACGGCATCGCCTGGCGTTCTTACGACTTCAAATACAAACCGGGCGATGATCTAAAACGTGCACCACCTGTGGTAGAGCCGCACATGCCGCGCCTCGATTGGCGGTTATGGTTTGCAGCTATGGGTTCTGTGGACGACAGCCCGTGGGTGCTTAGTTTCGTTCGCCGTTTGCTGGAAGGCTCGCCTGAAATGAAGATCTTCTTCGTCAATGACCCGTTTCCCGCCCGTCCGCCAAAATACATTCGGGCATTCGTATACGATTACCATTTCACAGACTGGCAGACCAAGAACAAAACGGGAGACTGGTGGCGTCGCGACAACAAGCGCGTTTATCTGCCGCCTGTCAGGCTGGTGAACGGCGAGTTACAACCGCCGGAAGGAAACATGTAACCAACACCCCACTACCTCTTCCACTTCCGCCCGATACGCAACGGTGTGCCGACAAGCAGACGAGTGGCCGTCCAAGTTCCGGTGGCATGCCGCGCCGCCCATCTGCCCACCATTGTGCCGCCGTCCTCCGAAAGCCAGCCCTTAAATTCGACGTTATCGGCATGAAGAGCTTTGATGAAGCTAATCTCGCTACCGCTATATCGTCCGCTGATCTCTGCCCTTTCCCCAGCTGAGCGCTCGATAGCATATCCTGATATGACACCCTCATCACCTTTTAAATGAGCGTCCCAAAAGGCTATCGCCCCGCGGATAGGATTCCCGAACAAGTCGTGCGTTCCTTCATCCTCGGAAGAGCATTCCCACTGCCCGGTGAAACCGTCGTCACTGTGCGGTGGCGGAGCGCCCTCATGCGCGGCAGTCGATTTGGCCGGTTGCCCCGGCTCCGGAGCGACGAAGACGCTCGGACGCATCGACTCGCTGGGTTCAGGCAGCTCTTCTAACTTAGCGATTTCAATTTCGATGCGCGCTTTAGTTTGTTCAGACATCTGTGCGACGCCGGCAGAGCGCAAATTCTCACACATGGCGGTGAATGTGCTAATCAATGCTGCAAGAGCAGCCGCATCAGCGCGGTTCTTTTCGACATAGCCGCCGAACAGCTGCCCATCGACCCATCCCATTTTTAGAATTGGATACCAGTTGCCGTGAAGCAAAATGCCGCGTCGCAGATATTCGAAATCGACAGTGTAAGGGAGCTCATCGGAAAGAACGAACCGGCTGATCGCTTCATAACGAGCGGGACGATCCGCCACATCGCGCAGAAAGCAGCGCACGGCAAAGTCGCGAGAGCCGCAGCCGAGACGATAAACGCTGGCAAAATTTCCAGATATCGGCTTTGGCAACCCGAGCATCGTCAGCTCAGGGCTTCCTGCCATCAATTCGCTGTCGCAAAAGCTCAGCGCCGGCGACTGTAGTGCCTCGTTGTAATCTTGCGGAGTGGGCCAGTCCATGTGGAAGACGCTCGCAGACCGAATGCTGCTGCTTATCGTACCTCATCCGAAGCGCAATACGTATTTCTACGATTGTCGTCCTTAAATGTCGATGCTAGCCTAGCCGGACTGTCCCAAAAGATGCTCCGTAATGAACATTGCTATTCCTGTTCGATTTGTTGACGCTGCACCACAGCTGGTGCCGATTTTGCGCAATCGGTGGGATGTTGAGGCGAGCAACTTGCGCATCGAAATCCTGTCATTGCGCCAACCTGAGCACATTAACTGGCAGGAGTCCTGCATTCCCAGCAAACCGGTGGCGGACGAGCTGGCTCTTGTGCTGTGCTATGACTTGCCGAACGCGCGTCTGTTCATCAATTACTCCCATCTGAAGAGCTGGGGCGTGGATTTTGAGACAGCCTTTTCCGTCGCTCGCAGCAATCTCGAAAGCCGACAGCCGGCGCCGTTCACCGAAGTGGCAGAACGTGGATATGTTAATCAGAATGCGGACGCCACCCTTGCCGCGAGATTGTTGACACCGGGCACAATCGCTGCCTTGCGCTTACAAGGCACACCGGTATTTGCCTATCTCGATTCAGAACACTTCTATGTGACAGACTTGCGCAGCATGGACGGACTAGAGAGAATGTTCGGCTGGATGGATCAAGCCCTGGAGAATGCCGACAATCCTGCTTTTCTAACTCCATTCGTGATTGACGGCGCGAGCGTGCGTCCATTGCGTGCCAACGACATCCCTGAAAAACTGGCGAAGGCGAAAATGCGCTGGCGTCAATTGCAACTCAAATTTGCAAAACAGCGATACGACGAGCAGCAGAAGATCTTGGGCTATCTATTTGACCTGCGCGGATGGGACTATTCGGTTGCCGACACCACACTCATCGCGCGCGGCAACGTCGATCTTCTCGGCTGTCACTTGACTCCCGGCAAAAACGTACTGCTGCCGAAGACGGAAACTGTTTTTGTCGACGGATTTCTCAGTCTACCGTTTGCAATGCTGCTTGAGTGCTTCGGACATAAGCTCAGTTTGATGGAAGACAGCTATCCGCCGCGTTATCTGGTGACAGAGCAACTTTCCGGCGCCGACATCGACTATCTCCGACGACGCTTCCTGGGCGGCACATCATCCGCCGCGTGATATACTTCCGTCCATGCCGACGCAAGTAGATGTTCTTTCGCCAAAGCTGGCTGAGCAGGTTCTCACGAAGCTTGGACTTGTCGCGCCGCCGCCGATCACTCTCGCGGGCCTTGATGGCATTTACAACGCCTGGTGTCGGCGCGTGCCTTTCGACAATGTGCGTAAGCTGATCCATGTCAATGCAAACGACCCGGGCGTTCTTCCTGGAGATCAACCGGCTGAATTTTTCGAAAACTGGCTGAAGCACGGGGCGGGCGGAACATGCTGGTCGGGCAACGGCGCTCTGTGTGCGCTGCTTGCATCGCTGGGCTTTGCAGTGTCGCGTGGAGTTGCCACCATGCTGGTGGCCCCGAATCTTCCGCCGAATCATGGAACAGTAATCGTCCACATCGACGGCGTCGACTACATGGTGGACGCATCGATTTTGCACAGCCGTCCGCTGCGCTTGCAGCAGAATGCCGACGAAGCGATCGACAATCCCGCCTGGGGAGTGCATGCGCACAGACATGACGACAAGTGGATAGTCACCTGGAAGCATGCCGGAAGACCGGAGGGCTTCGACTGCCGTCTTGAATATGTAGGCGCAAGCGCTCAGGAATTCAGTGAGCGACACGCGGACACGCGCGGCTGGAGCCCGTTCAATTACGAAGCAGCGGTGCGGCTCATCAAGGGCGCGACGGTAATTGGACTTTGGCAAGGGCAGCGGTTCGAGATTGACAGCACCGGCAAGTTTTCCAGTGAGCAGATCAATGATGCGCAACGCAGACAGTTTTTGATCGATCAAATAGGCATGCATGAAGAACTGGTACGCCATTTGCCTACGGATCGACCAACGCCTCCGCCACCGGGATCGGAAACCGCGCGCCGAGCTGAGTAATTACTCTTTCTCGAGTTGTTGATCGGGCGGTGTGTGTGGCCTGAAGATTGTACCGTGGGTGTGTTTCGCCGGCTTGTGCGGCTTTTGTGCATAAGGCCGGACATTCTTCGTGGAGCCTTTGTCCGCTGGTGAGCTATCTTTGCTCGGCTGTGCATTATCCGCGCGAACCGCAGCAATGCTGAGCACGAAGGTCAAAGCCGTTGCGGCAATACCAACAGCCGTTTTGAACGAATCTCTAAGCGCACGAAGCATAACCGGACAGTTATCCGTGACAATTGTCCCGTCAGCACGTCGATAGAACCGCGCACAGATTTTTCCCTCGGTGTCCAGAAGAAGTTGCTCCGCCTCTTTCTTCGACATGTCGGATAGGTTGTACACAGACAACGCACATTGGGAGCAAGTTCGCACCCGGTCATTGCCAAGCATTCCGTCCCAAGGGACATCACAAGGCTTGGGAACGTCAATAATATCCAGTATGGACTTTTCCTGTTTTTGCATATCCTTCGTCCTTTAGGCACGCACTTCTCCGCTTTTAACATCCCACGCGATGGTGAGAAATCCATGAGGAGACATGAACCACATCCGCCTTTTTCGCGAATTTAATCTGTTCGGCTGTGGTAGATTTTGGGATAGGGCAGAGCTGATGGAGGCTAACCAAAGCATGAAACTATCAATACAACTAACAACCGCGGCTCTCCTCGTTGTACTTGGACAATCTGCCGCCCTGGCGCAGTATTACAATCCGTACCAGAGTAACAATCCGTACTATCCGGCTAACGTACAAGGCTATTACCCCGCATATGCCGGCGGCGTCTATGGTTACAACGGTTATAGCCCGTACAACGTCCCGAGCTATGGGGGCGCCACAATAAATTCGGACGGGTCGATGAACAACAACGGCGTTTCGTGGAACGGCGCAGACCCAACCGGCGGAGCCACCGGTGTTCGCAATGTGCGCGGTGCAACAGCCGCGTATGCAAACCCCGCCTCCGGCGGCGCCAGCGGATTATTGCCGCCGCAGCCTGGCGTGCGACGTGGATTCATCAACAACGCGCTTCGCCAGCCGGTGTACCATCTGTACAGACCGCGCGCCTTCACGTATCACGATTAGAATTGGTTTTTCTTTGGAGCAAGCAATTCTTTGGTGAAGGTATCGACGTAGCGGAGCTTGATATTGGACTTCGCACCGGCTACGGTGCCGTCTGGAAATTGAATGCCTATCGCGTCGACGGATTTGGCTCCTTCGCCCAAAAGACCGTGGGAGAAACAGAACTTGCGCACGAGATTCGTCTTCGCCTTCAAGTCCGCCGATTCCATATAGTTAACTGCGGATTCAGGCGTGGAGAAGAATGCCGTCGATTTGAGCTCTTGCTTGAATGTATCGATAGGCTCTTTGCCGATAGCGGCCATTTGCGCGGCGACCTTGCCGCCATTCGTCGAGGACAGTTCTTTCATCACTTCATACCAAGTAGCAACCAATGCTCTGGCTAAATTTGGGTTGCTCGCCAAAGTTCGCGAATTCACCACGAGCAGATCTTGAATTTCATTGGGAATTTGAGCAGAACTAAACAGGATATGTGCGCCTGGCAGCTTCGCGATCTCCAACACAAGCGGATTCCAAGTCACCAGAATGTTTTCCGGCTTGCGAGACAGCTGGCTGATATCGTCTTCCCCGACATTAACCGTGTGCACGTCTGATTCCTTGAGCTTTGCCGTGTCAAGCGCTCTCGACAACAAATATTGCGACACCGTCTTTTCTGCCAAGTAAATCTTCTTGTTCTTCAAATCTGTGAGCGACATCTTGGTGCGCGCAAGCATGGCGTCGTTTCCATTGCTGTAGTCACCAAGAATGATGATTGAAGAATCGACGTCCGATGCGGCAGGAATATCGAGCGCTTCGATGTTGGTGATAGCGACGGCATCTGCATGTCCAGCGACGAAGCGTTCGATGCTGGGTACGTAGTCTTCCTGCTCTACCTTTATCGAAATGCCGAAATGTTTCGCCCACTTATCCAGGATCTTCTCCTGTTCGGCGTAATACCACGGCATCCAACCCGCATAAGGTGAAATTGCAAGAGTGAATGTTTTAGGCTCTGCACTGTGTGCGGCATTGCTGCACAGCAAGAGCATGGCGATGGTTAGGAGGATGGCTGAAATTATTTGGCCGGGCATGTCAACGGTTCCGAGCTAGACGCGTCTAGTATCTCATTGATTCAGTCGGCTGTGTCCGGCTTTTCCGCCCACCCGGCAAGCGGCCACCGTTCGATTCTTTTGTTTTCTGCAACAATGGTTTGGAAATGATACCGTTGTCGGCGATTTGTTTATCGGTAAAAGGAGATCCATATTCGTGACCACAGCTAAGAAAAACCGACTTCTGACAGTTATTTGGTGCTGCACAATCTTGGTCGGGCTCCTGGCAATGATACAGTCGATTGCATCCGTTCCTGTGCCGTGGGCCGATGCCAGGGTGTGGAGTACCGCCGCTGTATGTGCGGTGAGCGTTTTCGGTCTGTTGAGGTCAATTCATGGTGGGTCTTTGTCAAAGCGAATCTCTATACCGCTATGCGCCATTGCAGGTTTACTTCTGCTGACCTCAGCGGCCGTACAATTCGATTGGATACCATCATTCACTGCGGTAAAACAACCCCGCTTGCCGCTGACACAACAACTGGCAGCACGTTTGCTCAACACAGAGGTCGAACCAGTTCATGAGGAGAAGCCGGGAGCATTGCAAATACGCGATCTTCAGACTAACGGGAGATACTGGCGGCACTGTACGTGGACGACATTCACAGAGTACAAAACTGCTGGAAGCGCCGATCCGGCTCCGTGCGTAAGACTCGATATCCTGCGCCGTCCTACCGAGTTTATGGCCGCCAGAGAGTTTAACGAGTCGATGCGAATCGATCGAGCAATGGGGTTCCGCGTACAACCCTTACCTGGACTCGGGCAGGCAGCCATTCTTGCCAAAGATCCCGAGTGCTTCCCCGGTTTGAATATTCTCGATGGACCAAACATCATCTGGATTTACGTTGGTAAAACCGGAACTGGCGATTGGGTCAACCAACAAGCTGAAATTGAACTCGGCAAAATAGCTTTGTCCGAACTCGCAAAGTAAGATTCACTGATCAGTTCGGTAGCCAGAGGCTGTTCTTAGGGGACTTTTAGGATCCGGACATTTATGCGGACTTTTTAGCGGACTTTGACCAAGGCGCAAGGGTTTCCATGATGGAACCCACGAAGCTCGGACTCGATTCACGGGAGCGCATCGAACTTGTCGACTTATCCGTAGACGTGGCGACCATGCATTGGTCAAACTGCAGCAGAAGTCCGGACAACAAACTGAAGGTACAAAACCGTGATCAGTCTAGCCCCCGGCAAATTTCGTTACATGAAAGTCGGAACTAAGCCATGTCTCAAGTAGATCCGCCAGATCCATTACTAGGGCTCACGCCGGAGCAAGAAGAAAGGCTGAGGCGCGACCTCAATCACAAGGCTTGGACCAGGCGCTTTACGCAACAATGCGTTGGTTGCGCAGAGCGCAACGGATATTAACGAAATTTTGGCCAAAGCAATGGCGACTATTGGCGGTCTAACCGCTGTCGTCGAAAATTGGAACATCGAGTATCAGAGCGTGAAGCCGAAGCGCAGCGGTCCGCACATGACACCGGACTGAGCGCTGAGCAATAATGGCGGCGCTGGAAACGACGTGCAATAAGTAGCGTATGGTCCGTGGTTAATGCCATAATTTGCAAGCTTACGAGGAGTTTCGAGTGCCTTTGCAGTGCTATATCATTGCCGAAGATAAGAAGACAGCGAAAGAAATGTTCGAATCGGAAAAGCCGCTGCGAATACACTTATATGACGAGAGTCTTTTCGTCCGTGATGCTCAGGGATTTACCGACACGCTGCTGCAACCTTTGTGCGAGCTCCTCGCACCGGGTTCCAAAATGCAGATAGTAGAGAGGTCCGCCGATGGCAAGAAAGCGCTTCTGCATTTTCCGAACAACGCCATCAACAAATTTGCGACATTGCAAAACAATCAGATGAAGTCACTCGCTGATCAATGGTTGAAGGCAATGCCGGCAGCATATCAGACGCGACTCAAAATCAAAGATGTAGAGAACGGTCTTCGCTTTCTTTCGAAAATAATGGTCGACGCTAAAGCGTTGAACAAACCAGTGTTTCTCTACGAGTCGCTTTGAAGTCGGCAACAAAATTCTATATATTTTTTCGCTAAAGGTCTTCGCCACTCTGTTTTTCAGACCGTTCGGTACGTACGAGCCGAGCCCAGTATTCATCGCGTTCCAACAGCAAATTAGCACTGACTTGTGATTTCGCCGGCACAAAATCAGTCCAATCCAAAGTCTCCCAACCCAGTGCAGTCCTAAGTCTTTTAATTCTGGCGTCGACTTCAAACGTTCTGAGGTCGTTCAACAGCAGATACTTTGCAGACCAATTTATCACCTTTGTCGAATTGACTGTGCGCGGGCCATTCGCCGGCAAGAATGCGAGCGCCAACAAATCGTACCAGCCAGACAGCAAGCCACCCAACTGTTTTTCGTTCAAGCATCCGAGCCTTCCGACTTGATCAAAGTGCTCGTCCGTTACCAGGCACACCGCGCACCAGGTCGTTTGCACCAACAATTGCTTATGTTCACGACTTACGGTCAACCGTTCCAGGCTAAACAAGCGTGGACCGACAATCTGAATCACGCCTTGAAGCACGGTGCCACGAAAGTAGACCAAAAGTCTGCTATTGAGTGTGACTGAATAAAGATAATGCTCGAATATTTGCTGGAATGCGGCTTGTCCGGCAACCATTGAACCAAGTTCGTGTGGAAGCCCGCTAAAAGCTTCCGGCAAGTATTCAAAACCGCGGGAAGAACTGCTATCCATTTGCTCCGTGCCGACTACAGCGTCCTAATTCGAATTCGATATCGGTTCATTTTCTATCCTCAATGGTAAATATATACCGAGCGAGCGCAGAACGCTAAACGACAAACGCAGTCGGTAGAATCGAAAAACATGAAAACGGGAAAAGCATTCGATCAGGTGTGGGCGAAAGCACTCAAGAAAGCAGGGCTTAGGCACCGCGCGAGCTACCAGCTACGTCACGCCTTCACTTCGCTGTGTATTCAGCAAGGCATTCAGCCTGTCCGGTATGTAGCGGCTTAGCGGACTCCTGGCAAGTGGACAATTTTGGACAGAAATGGACCGAAAATGCCCGCTGGGAGATCACAAAATAGATCACAGCTGGCTCGAAATTCGAAAAACGAAAAACATGGGCGACAACATTTGTCGGCTTCGCCCCTCGGTTCCGACATCTGTGATCTTACCGGCAAGGTCTGCTGCGTAAGCAGTTGCCCGGCTGTGTCCTTTGAAAAGAAATGAGATGACATCGGTGTCGACGACGACGCGCTCAACCATTTATCGACCGATACTTTCTCGCCGCCATTGGCGGACGGTCGCCACGAACTCGTCTAAATCTTCTTCCGCTGGCCGGCTGAGTTCGGAACGGCGTGGCAAGTTGCTCAATTTCTATAAGCCGGCAGCTGCTCGACCAGGTGAAAGACCTGATCGACTGAAGGCTTGTCTCGTTTGGAATTGGTCATGACGGACCTCCTGACTCCTTAATTTTACAATACTGGAGCCCGCGATCCACCATGGACGGCGTCGAGGCGGATGGGCTAAGTGTCTGGCTCACTTCCCGCGCTTCTTTAGCCGGTCCGTAGCGCGTTGTTGCAGCTCTGCGAATACCTCTTCAGCCGGAATTCCACCATGCAGGCGCAGCGATTCTTCTCCCTCATCCAGCGCACGACGCAGCCAGACGAGCTTCAGTTCATCGAATAATTCATCCCTCTCACTGAGCGCGAGGGCATCTGCTAGCTGGAGTACTTTGCCTTCTATTTCCAAAACAATCGAACGCCGTCCTGAAGATAGCTCCGTGCGCTTCGCCCATGGCTCGCGTGGCTCGGCTTCCATGCTCCAACGCGACCTAATTTCATCCACCACATAGTCGTGTTCGTCCGCGGATAGCGGATAAACGAGTTGGGCGATTTCAGTGATTGTTGTTTTTTCTCGCACTGGCTTACTCATCGATAAATAGCTTTCAATTGGACAGCCTGTGATCATCGAGCACTCGCTTGAGCTCTTCCCAATCAGTGATGTCATCGTTGCGGTCGTTCGTTTCCAGCAACTCATCGAGGAACTTGATCGCCTCAGCGACATCCGGCCATCTCACTTTCGATGATGGCAGATCGTTCGGACCTTTGCGGGAACCGGGCATCGCTATGTTTTACTCCCTGCTTTACAGCATCTCCATTTTAACAAACGCCGCTTTCGGAGCGTCAGCCAAGCCCGTAGCGAGAGAAGCGAGCTATGGATAAAGGCGGCGGTGGACTACCTCTAAACGCACATCGGCGCTGCGTTATTCTTGCGTTTGCACCATCGGCGGTGCCTTAAAATGGAGCCTGCAGTTGGCTGAATCACTCGGCGGGCCTGATTTTAACGCCCCGGAGCAATGACAATTTTGTGCCAAAAATCAATCCACGTTGACTCACCAACAATCACACTTTTGTTGATCTGTTGCCTCGATAAGAATCCAACTATTCATAACACCCCGCCGAATCCCGAAACGCAATGCTCTATGCCCGCTTGAGCCAGGATCCTGTACGCAGAGCGCTGGAACAGGCACATGCAAACATGTTCGCTGCTGCTGGTGTCAGTGTGCAGGCAGACATCATTCCATTTCCGCCAGTGATCCAGAAGACCGATACCGGACAAACATAACAACGGAATATCCGAAACTAGCGGGCACAAATCGCGATGAGGCCACCGAGGAGGCTAAACTGCGCTGCGGTTCCCGCTCGTCTGTCCGACGAACGCGCAGTTTAGCCTCCTCGGTGGCCTCATTCAAGGGCAGCACATCCATACCGAAATCCGATATATTTTTGGGGTAGGTTTTGGGTCCGGACATTAAAGCGGACTTTTTACCGGACATATATTCGATTTGCAATCTTGCAAAGTTCAATGCTAGTATGCCTTTATGGGTGTTGGGAGATCCGGACATTAAAGCGGACTTTTTAACGGACTTTGATCGCGAAGAACCGGTTTCCATGATGGAGCCCACGAAGCTCGGCCTTGATTCACGGGAACGCATCGAACTGGTCGACTTATCGATAGACCTAGCGAGCAAATCAGCTTCCTTGAAGCGGAGTCTGCCGGACGGCGTTTGCACGGGATTGGCTGAGCTAGTTCGAACTATGAACTGCTATTACAGCAACCTCATCGAGGGTCACAATACCCATCCGATCGCAATCGAGCGAGCCATGAATAAGGACTACAGCGACGATCCGAAGCAGAGAGATCTTCAGAAAGAAGCTGTCGCTCACATAGCGGTACAACAATGGATAGATGAAGGTGGTCTTGTTGGGCGGGCTACCCGCCTTGATTCCATCAAAGAAGTACATGCTCGTTTTTACGAACATTTGCCAAATGAGTTTCGATATGTTGAAGATCAAGATTCCGGCGAAAAGATTGAAGTTATTCCCGGTGAGCTTCGAAAGCGAGACGTAAAGGTCGGGCATCACGTCGCCGTGAGTCCAGGAGCCGTGGAAAGATTCTTGCGCCGCTTCGAGGAAGTCTATTCCGGTCTAGGTAAGACCGAAGCGTTGCTGTCCATCGCAGCGGCCCATCATCGCTTGTTATGGATTCATCCGTTCCTTGACGGTAACGGCCGTGTGGCTAGATTAATATCTTATGCTCAGATGCTAGAACATTTGAATACCGGCGGAGTCTGGTCGATAGCGCGCGGATTGGCACGTAGTGAACAGGAATACAAGTCGCATCTGATGGCATGTGATCGTCAGCGAGAACATGATACTGACGGGCGAGGAAACTTGAGCGAGAGCGCTCTTATGGCGTTCACCAAGTTCTTCCTTCTACAGTGTTTAGATCAAGTCTCTTTTATGGAACAGCTGATGGAACCAAGTAGGTTGCGAGAACGAATTCTCACTTGGGTTGAACGACAATCAAAAGAAGAACATCTTTTGCCGAACGCAAAAACAATCGTTGAAGCCGTTCTTTACCGAGGATATTTACCACGGGCAGAAATTCCTGAATTGCTCGGCGTTGGTGATCGACAAGCCAGACGAACCCTGTCAGGACTTCTGGACACGGGAGTTTTACAGGCGGATAATGATCGCGCACCGGTAAGATTGTCGTTCCCATCTGCACTCGCGGCCGAGTGGATGCCCGGACTGTTCCCTCCCGAACGCACTTGAACGGATCAACCTTACATTTCAGGCACCAGAAAAACTCAACGTTTAGTCGTTGGTACTAAAGCTCGCGCATGGGGACACCAGCACGCTCGCTGCTGATTATCAACCTCCGACGAAGAACGTCGTCATGCCAACAGAGGAGCAACCCGAGCGGATAGAAAAGTACGCAACCTCCCCAGGTAGCCGCAAATATAAATGCGTATAGGCAAAACATGGACAGGTAAAGCAAAATAGCTCGCCTCTTTACTCCAAGAAAGAGTCCGATGAGAAGGCAAACGAAGAAGCAGAAGCCGAAAAACATTTGATGGAACTTTCCCACGAACCCAAGGCGCGTTACCAAAACCATAGTCAGTCCCAACGCCAATAGGCTTACTATGGGCAATTCACACAATCTGAATCGACGTAAAGACTTGAGTTCCGTGTCCGGATCAGCAATCAGTTTCGTAAGCAGTGGTTGCGGCCACCACCACGGCCACACCAAAAAGAAGGGCACAAAGAGCCACGACAACCGCCAGAATTCGCCATCAATCGTCTTTCTAATTCGCGCAGGGAATAGTGCTTGCTGATCATCAAACTTCCTTCGGGCAGCCACCTGGACCTGGCCATCATCGTTGAGATCGGTGATTTTGTAATCAGCCATGATGACCTTCGGCCGCTCCTCGCAGATACTAGCCAGAAGCGCGACACAAGCTTGGCGCCTCTCACTCACGTCCCACTTGCCGACATTGTCGGCCAAACTCTCATGCTTTTTGCTCGTAATCTCAGCCACTAGTTTGCTGACGGTATCCATCTTCTCCGGCACCCGTGTACCAGAAGTCCCATATGAGAGCCCGACAGTGAGCAGGATAAGCACGCAGATGACCGGCGCCCAAACAATATGGGACTGTAGAGCGAACACTCCGCATACAATTACGGCGACCAATAAGGCCGCCCGAATCAGCCGAAGGCGCCCAAGTGCAAATACCGTGGATATCCGATATATACAAATACGGCAATTGCATGCTACACTTTACTTAACCCGGGAGGTTAAGCCTTTTAGATTAACCCATCAGGTTATGCACACGTCCCATATAATACAGGAGTGAATATCAGTTTTGACGACGGCAAACTTGAGAAGCAGTGCAACGACCAGAAGGTTCGGGTCAAGGTGCATGGCGCCGAACGTGCAAAGCGGCTTGGCCGCCGCCTGGATGATCTGAGGGCGGCGGCCAATCTGTCCGTAATGAAGAATCTTCCGGGAAGGTGCCATGAACTCAAACAAGACAGAGCCGGGCAATTGTCTATCGACCTGGACGGTCCCCATAGACTGATTTTCGTACCCGCCCACAATCCGATTCCTGCCACAGAAAACAACGAGCTCGATTGGTCAAAGGTGACTGCCATCCGCATCTTGGAGATAGTGGACTATCATGAGTAAATCGCTTCCTGAAAATCGTTACTTTCCGGATTACGTCTCGCCGCCGGGTGAGACGCTACTTGAAACAATGGAAATGCTGGGGCTTACTCAAGCACAGGTTGCCGACCGGATTGGAAAGACCCCCAAGACCATTAATGAAATCGTTCAAGGGAAATCGGCGATAACAGCAGAGACCGCCCTTCAGCTTGAGCGCGTTACGAATGTACCAGCAAGTTTTTGGAATAACCGCGAAGCGCATTACCGTGAATTCCTAGCTCGGCAACAAGAAAGACAGAGACTTGAGGGACAAACTGATTGGCTGAGCAAACTCCCTATTAAGGACATGATCAAATTTGGCTGCATCCAGAAAAAGGCAGACAGGGTGGATCAACTCCTCGCAGTGCTTAATTTCTTAGGGGTCGCATCCCCCGACAGGATTGAGTGCGCTGTTCCTATCGGCTTTCGAAAGTCACCAACCTTCAAAAGTGATCGCCTTTCACTTGTGTGTTGGCTCCGCTGGGGGGACATCGAAGCTCACAGAATACACTGCTCACCCTACAGCGCCGACAGTCTCAAAGCAGCGCTGCCGGAACTACGAAAACTCAGCAACGACTCAGCCGATATCTTAAAAGTGAGACTTCCGGAAATCTGCGCCCGTGCAGGCGTGGCAGTCGTTATGTTGCCAGAGTTCAGCAAGTGCAGGGTCAGCGGCGCTGCTCGGTGGTTGACGTCTGAAAAGGCCGTAATACAGCTGAGCCTGCGTTATAAAACTGATGATCATCTCTGGTTCACCTTGTTCCATGAGATAGGACATATCCTCTTGCACGGCAAGAAGGAGATTTTCATAGATGAGACACTGGACAACGATCCGATCGAAAACGAAGCAAATCAATTCGCGTCCCGTACATTGATCCCAACCTTGGAATATAAAGCTTTTGTCTCGGCTGGCAATTTTTCAATCCAAGCGATCAAAAGCTTTGCCGCGGCACTCGATGTAGCACCTGGCATTGTCGTTGGAAGATTGCAATTCGACAAGCATCTTGATTTTGATGAACGCAATCAACTGAAGCAGCGGTTTCAATGGGTCGCCGACTGAGATTCGGTCGGCTTTAACTGGGATAACAAGCCAGGTGATGTCGTGCAGACTGTCGTTGATCACCCTTCACTCCGGAGTTATCTTTCGCGACTCAAACGATGGGAGTATTCACTAGAAGGGTGTTATGGTGCGAGAGCGATAGACGGGCGCTTCATTCTAGCGCCTCATCTCACAGACGACCCTCAAGCTACCGTGTCCGTTTCCATAACAAAGTATCGCGAAAACAATCCCGGATATTCCCTCGCTTTTAGCATTCAGATTCAACCCCGAAGCCGACAATTCATTGAACCGCCGCTTCCCGGCACCTTGCTCTTTCTTCCTAGTGTCGGTATGCCGGAAGACGATGCTGTACTGACACTCCTGCGTGACCTGTGTCAGGTCGAGGTCTCACTTCCGGAACCGGAATGGCTGGCAACATATAAAGTACCGGGACAAACAACAATAGAAGCCGAGATAGACTCCATCGAGAGAGAAATATTGGAGCGGCAGCAAATTGTAATCTCCAAGCGAGCAAACATCAAAGCCATGCAAGACTGTCAGAAACTATTGTATGAACGCCACGACGCCTTTGAGCAGAAGGTTCGAGATGTGCTCGGTGAGCTTGGGGGTGGAGTTGAACCGCCTCTTGAACGTAATAAGGAAGATGGATGGATTACCTATACGCTAGCTGACGGTACTAATCTCGACTTCGTCCTGGAAGCCAAAAGCACCGACAACGCCCAAGTGGGAGAACACGGATTGAGACAACTCCTGGACTGGAAAAATCGTGGACTCATCAATCGACAAAAGAGATATAAGGGCTTACTGGTTCCGATTACCTCGCCGAGCGAGGAGCCACGCACGCGTAGCAATCCGTTTCCAGATGCCTGGATAAAGACGGCCGTGCTCTCAGAGATTGTTGCTCTCAGTGCAACCGATCTCTACGACCTCTGTATCGCCGATCGCGAGGGACGGCTCAATCGTGATCAGTTCTGGAAATCGCTGCATGAGACCAATGGCGTATTACAAATTGGGCAGTTGTTGCAGTCCCAGAGCACTCGCACCAACGAACACCCCAGCACCATATAAGGTGGCACCGAGGCGACGAACAAAAGTGTCCGACCTCTCGAAAAAGAACCGTGGGTCGCTCGCCGCTTAACCCAGTTTTTACATAAATTTCCGCCCCCTTACTCCCTGCAGAAGGGGGCACAAAGGGGGCACAAGCAAGTATGCGATCGCTGAAACCTAAGCCGACAGTGGGAGTCGAGAACAGCGGATTTGCAGAACCACATCTGGTGGCACAATGTCGACGGCACCTGGATAAACACGTGTTACATCGCGTTAACTGATCTCAATGAAATACCATCTCATTCCAATATGTGGGGCCACAGAAAGGGCCACAGGATAATTTAGCCATTTTTGCCGCTTTTTCTCTTCTTCTTTTGCTCTTATAAAACAACGTGGCGAATGTGGCGCAAGTGGCGAATGGCTCACCCCCTGCCTGTTTCTAGCCCGCCACATTGCTGCTCGATGTGGCGAATGTGGCGACGCCTTCCGCCACATGCCAGATGGTCGTATCTTTAATGTGGCGGATGTGGCGGCTTAATGTGGCGGCATGCTGAGGTATTTCATGAACCATCGGGGACACCATCTGTCTGAGCAATCAGCCCTGAAATACGTTGCTTCGGCCGGCGGTTCGGCTGAGCTTGTGTATGGCATGACGCCAAAGGCGGTTCTTGGCTCCAATCCTTGCTACGTCTATGAGGTCCACGAGCTGCAATGCGCACTTGCCCGAGCTGGGCTCAAGGTGCCAGATGTGGAACCGTATCTGAGCCGGTGGCAGAAACGCAGGCACCACATGCGGTGATAGCACAAAACAGCCGTAATGCATTACCAATTCACTGACTTGGTAGCTTGAAAAGAGTTTATTCGTGCGGGTGTCGCCGGGCGTTACGCGTGTGGCGTTATGCAATCTCGCGCAAACCGGTCCTATTGTGCCTCTCCAGATCTTTGAAAGCCGCTCGCCGTCCTGCTTGACGGTGATCACAATTTTGATAGGATGACCTTAGAAGCACGTCGAGCGAGGCACCACCTGCCGTGGCACCTGCATCGGCGTGTGTGTGAACACCTTCCGACCAGGAGGATGGCGAAGATCCGAAAGCTCACAGGCACTCATTGAAATACTCCTTGCTTGGCGTCCAGGCTGAGCGAGAGTCCCCGGAGCCGCACGGCATGCCCGTTTCGACCCCGGGGGGTGGGGGGACCGGATTCCATGCTCGCCCCCGCGCCGGGGGGCTTGTCCCAGCCGATACGATTTTTTCTATTCCTCGACCAATCAGCAAAAGCAACATCGCACCATGCATTCACGTCATTCACTGCGTCGCCTGCCACCATACACACGCAATGCACATGCATAAACCTTGCGCACGTTTATGCACACGAAAAACATTGGAACACCTGAAGAAGCACACGTAATTCACCACACAGCGAGGAAGCAAGCATGTCCGAACTCACCAAACGACTTGGTACCGAATATGACCCCACAGCACTGGCCGCGCCATCAGGGAGGGATGTCTACCGCTACATGGATGGTGCGGTCCGGTGTCTGTACCTGAAAGTCTCAGCACAGTCGCGCAATTGGTACTTCAGCGCACACCACGGACGCGAGAAGGTCTGGCGCAAGATCGGACCAGTGGACAGCATGACGCTAGCAGACGCACGAGCGGTGGCACTCAAATGGCGCGGACTGCTCCAGTTAGGTCGGATACCTCCAACCATTGCTGCCCGCGCTGCGCGGTTGCGTCAGACCACAGCGATCGAGAAAGCGACGACGGCTAAAGTGCTGACCGATGCGATGATCGTCCGGCTGGTTTCCAAAAGCAAGGCATACCGGATCGCTGACAACGGGCAATCCGGTCTGATGGTGGCAGTGACGCCGCAGGGGCAGCGGCAATGGTTCTTTGTCTATAACCAGGACTACGAGACACATGAGGTTCGCCTGGGCGATTGGCCTGCATTGTCGGCTGTAAATGCTCGAGACCTAGCGAGCAGAATTTCGGTCGCCGTCCAAGATGGTTCCGATCTCCGGCAAGGGTTTCCGGAAATTCCCTGGCCATCACTCACAGTCGGCGAGGTGTTCAGGCTGTATCTCACCCAGCACCTGAAAGCCAACTGCGCTGAGTCAACGGCGCGAGATGCCGAGCTGGGTTATGAACGGTACTTCGCCGGATTGCTAGATAGGTCTGCCGATCGGCTCACCGCTCTCGACTTGCAAGCATGGGTGAACAGAGCGGGAGAGGAACACGGACATCACCAGACCGCGAAGATGTTCAGGCTGTTGCGGGCGTCGCTCCGCTGGGCTGCATTGTATGGACACATTCGGTTAGCTATCGATCCGTGCATCGGCGTTAGAACTGAGGCATACGTCAACCGCGAACGATACCTCACACCGGACGAATGCAAGGCACTGGAAACCGCACTGCTCAGAGAGCGAAATCAGGACGTAGCCGACGCTGTACGGATGCTGCTGCTGACTGGCGCCCGCAAGAGCAACGTGCTTCAGATGGAGTGGACCGAGATTGATTTCGCCGCACGGGTCTGGATTATCCCAATGGAAAAGGCGAAAGCCCGCAAGAGCATTCACGTGGCGCTCACTCCGTTCACCATGGAGCTACTTCGGCGAAGGCAAGAGAAATATCCTGGCAGTCGATGGGTGTTTCCAGCCGATAGCAAGGATGGACATATGGTGAACATCGACAACACGTTCCGGCGAGCTCGCCATGCGGCCGGATTGGATGATGTTCGCATTCACGATCTACGACACACGGTAGGAACATCGCTGGCCATTGCACACGCTACCGCGTTCGAAATCCAGAAAGCTCTCGGGCATGGCAGCGTCAAAATGAGCGAGAAATACACACACATTGATGTCGAGCCTGTTCGCGAAGTGCTTGAGAAAGCCCAGTGCTATCTATTCCAGCGAGCGCCGATCAGAAAAGATGACCAGGCGGCCGTAGCCGAGAATGTGGTGTCATTCGCGCGCAAGCTGACGCCGGTCGTTCATGATCGCCAGAAAAATGCCGGTATAACGCTCAGTCAAGCGCAAGAAGTAGTTCTGCAGGCGAAGGTCATTTCGTGTTTGAACGTTGCCGGCGCTGCCGGCGGCACGAAGAAAACGTTCTACTCCAAGATCGGCTCGCAATTTCCATTGAATAGCAGCGAGATGGAGCGCGTCCTGGACGACATGATCGGACGCGGGCTCATTCGCAAATTTCACTGTGCGCCCGATTGGCAGACGACCAGGTACGCATTGTGCGAGCCGCAGGAAATAAACGGCGTCATCATCCAGGCGACGCTCTCGCATCAGCAGTCGCCAGATGTTATCCGGGAGGTCCAATAGCATGCATACAGCAATCACAGTACCAGATACCGTCAGCGTTGCCGCCTTACAGCGAGCGCTACTCCGTCACCATTCAGCGATGCTCAAGATGCAAGAGATGTTGAACGACCTGGACCTACTTGAGGTCGAACGTGCACACCTTGCCTGCATGAATCTACCGCCGCCGGTAGACGATCAGACAGGCGACGAGCTAGCTGATCTTGAGAGCACCATGTACGGTGAGCTCATCGACCGCATGCGCGAAATCGAAGGGCGGTGACTTCAGCTCCAAGCGCCGCTACAATGAACGCACCTAGCATTGGTGCGCATTATGTCAGTAGTTCCGAAAGCCTGCACGTACAATGACTTGGCTGCCGCCATGGCGGAGCGGCTACAACAGAAAGCGTACATTCACGATCTGTCCTCGGCGTTGAACGAGTATTTCGAAGCCATCGACGCCAAACGCACGGAGCTGCTCGCTGAATGTCCGCCTCTTAGCTCTTACGTCTCAATGCATCAAGCGGCGGATGCGTGCCTGCTAGCAACCATCTATCACGCACTCGCCGAGGTGATTAGCGAACTCGAAGGTCGCTAACCTAAAGGCGACGCCACCGCCGGCAGTGGCAGTTTATTTGCATGTCACGGATCTGCGTGCTAACCTGAACGCAAGACACCGAGGCATTTACACCATGTTTGACAACACCGCCACAACGTTGCAAGGTCCCGCGCAAGGACCGTTTCTAAAACCACGCATCAAGCCATCCAAACTGATGGTGCCTCCACCGCCGCCAAATGTGCCTGTGCTCGATGCCGGTTCCTCGTTCCCGCCGCCGCTGATGCAGGCACTTGCAGGAGCGTTAGGTGGCAGCGGAGGCGGTGCAATCACGTTGCCGCAAGCGGTCGGTAGTCCACCTGCGATCGGGGTGCCTACCAAGCCGGTATTGCCGACGCCGCCGACTGCCCAACAAATCGATCCGGTGACGGCGGCCGGGCTGGAGGATGAAGCCACCAATGCCGGACGTATCGCCAACCAGCTCGAAGACCAAGCGCGAGGTTTCACCGGTCTGACCATGCCGGCACAAGCGCAACAATCTGATTTTGAGCGCCAGATGGAGACAGGTTTGCAGAATCGCATGCGTGATTTGTTGATCGGTCGCGAATCCGCAGGGGAACGCTTCGACAAAGGATTCGACCTCGGGCAGAAGCTCGCGGCAAACATCATGGTCCCGCTCGCTGGTGTCATGAGCAAGAGTGCAGGTGCGAAGATGGGTTACGCCCAGGTCGCTCCCATGCTTCGACAGCAAGCGCAAGAAGCTGACCGTGCTCGCGCCGCTGAACTAGCGCAGCGTAATAACCTCCTGATGCAAATGTCCCAGCTCTGGGAGAATATGAGTCCACAGAGCAGCAAGAATCTGATGGAGCTAGCAAAGCAGCGGCTGGCAGTAGAGCAGTCAAACCGCTCAGCGCAGAATGACGCACTGAGAAATGCACTCAGCGCACGCGCCAATGCGGGACTCGCTGAGGAGCGGCTATTCAACGCTAAAAACTCGATAGGCAAGGAGAACTGGGACCGGTCCCTGGCTGAGTACAACGCCAAGTTACACAATGCGGATACTCAATCGAACATCGACAATCGCGCGTTTATGCAGGGCGTTGAAAATCAGCGGCTCAGCAACGATCAGCAACGTTTGCAAAACGAAGGAACGCGGATCGGACTTGAGCAGAGAGCACAAGACCGGGGTGATCAACAATTTGCATTCAACAAGGGACAGGCAGCGACAGCCACCAACTTCAGGAAGCAGGAGCTACAAGCGAACGCACTGAAAGAATTGCTCGGTGCCACCTACACGGCTCAAAAAGACGCTGCCGCCCCTGGTGCCATTTTCGGCACGTTGCGCTACCCCGGTCTCGTCGACAAGATGACGGGTAATCCTGCTTACATGAGCGCTATGCAATCGATGATAGATAGAGCGGGATTACCTGGTGTCAATGCCCAGGACCTGCTACGTAGCGCGGCAGTGAAACAAAAGATGATGCAATCTGCCAAGTCGGGCGGTTTCGACCTTGGCGGTGCTCTGAACGCCGTAGCGAACCCCATTAACGCGATGGCCAACGGCGTCCAACGCGAGGTTTTCCCAACGACCGCTCAACCTCAGCAGGCACCGCCGCGTCAAGCCGCGAGCAATGCAGGAAAACTTGATGAAGCGATCGTCTCACTTCAGAAGAAACTCGGTCGCGCACCGACACCGGACGAAGTTCGACAAGCTTTAAAAGGAGGGCAGTAAGATGGCTGACAACTACTCGGACGATCTGATCAAGCAGCGTATAGCGGCTCTCGCACCACCGAAGTTGCAGGCACAGCAACCCCAAATGGACACCGGTGTGCCCGAGCCAGTTGAGCCTGGCAACATCGACCTGAACAAACGCCCGATAGTTGAGAACCAGGATGGTTCTTTCAGCACGGTGCGGTCTATGTCATTCAATGATGGCAAGCATGAAGTGCTCGTTCCGACCGTGTCTGACGATGGCCGGATTATGTCCGATAAGGATGCAATCCAGCAGTACATGAAGACAGGAATGCACCTCGGCAAATTCGCCAGCATCGATGACGCCAACCGCTTCGCCGAACAACTACATGAGGACCAGGCGCAGCAATATGCATCCAGGCGGGAAGCAGCCATCGGCAAGGATGTCCTTCCACTAAAGGCGGGCTCTCCTGGCACACGTCTGTCCGGCGGCATCAGCTATACGGAGATGAACCCCGAGCAAAGGGCTACGGTCGCCAGGAACGTGCGCGCGGACTTTCCTCAAGCCGAAGACAGCGGCATTGCTGCCGGCTTCAAAAACGTGATGCTTCCGATCAAGATGGCAAACGCAGGTGCGGGCGAAGCATTCGAAGATATGGGCAACGCCGCTCTCGGTGCGGTCCAGTCGCTGCCTGGTGCAGACAAGGCTCTCGATGTGCTCACAGGCTCGTCGCGCAAAATGACTGTCGGCGACTTGATGCGCAAGTTCTCTCCGAACTTTGTGACGACTGCCGAACTCGTGCATACTCCCGAGTATCAGCAACAACTGAACGCGCTCCCTGCGGCACAACAACTTGGCGACAAGGCAGCCGAATTCGTCGGTGGCATGGCTGCACCGATCGGCGAAATACAGAGCGTGGCCAGCAAAGTTCTCCTGCCCGTTCTCAATCGCGCTGCTTCAGCCGCGCCCATGGTGTCTCGGATCGCCAACGCTGCCGGCAGATTGATGGCAAATCCCGTGGCAAGGGGTGCCGCAAGCGGTGCCGCGTATGCTCCTGTCTTTCAGGCTGGCAACCAATTCGGACAGACCAGGACGCTGCCGAGTATGCAGCAATCTGCTCAGGCGTCCGCATTGGGTGCCATCATGGGTGGCGGTTTGGCAAAAGGGGCAGACGCGACTGACAATATGCTCCGCGCTCTCGCAATGCGAAAAGCGATCAATCGGGTGCAGACTCTCCGGAGCCAGGCAAATCTGGCGCGACGCACTGCTCAAACGAACGCGGCCCAACCGCCGATCGATGTGGGTAATCTCTCTGACGATGAACTTCGGGACGCCATCACTCGCGTGACAGGTGAGATGGCATCGCCGGCGGAGCTGGAAAACTCATACCGCGCCAAGCTGCTTCACATTGAGAACGCTCGCCTCGATTCCGCCGAAACTTCGCGCCGGCAGTTGAAAGCCATTGCGAACTATGCCGACCAGTACACCGGCGCGGCGGTCAATCATGATCCCTCATACCATCAGGTTCAGCAGAAACTTGCGAAATACCAGGCAGAACTTGAAGCGAAGCGTCTCTCACGCGAACAAAGTCAATCGAACCAATTGCAGCGCGAGCAGCGCCGGCAAGACCAAACGCAACAGAACCGGCAAGCTGGGTACGCCCGACAGGATCAGGTGCGGCAAGATAATCGCCAGTACAGCGAGCAACAGGCAGCGCAACGCCAGCAGCTGCAGGCGGGAGCACGACAAGAGAACCGCGCCTATCAAGGGCAAGTCCGGCAAGAGGGATACGACGCTGCCGGTGGGCACGTCCTGGAATCAGGCGATCACTGGGAGCAGTTAACCCGAGACATTGAGCGCGCCACCAGCCGCGATGACCTTGCCGAAATCAAAAAGCAAATACTTGCGCCTGGGCATGGTCCGCGCGGAAATCGGCTGCTTGACTCCACGCAGCAGAATGACCTGCTGAAGAGCTATCGGAAGAAATTTAAAGAGCTTGGCGGTGAGCCGGGAAAGCCTGAGGGAGCCGGTGACCGCTCGCAACCGGCTCCCATGAAGCCATACGAGCCGCCGAAAGACGCACTGGAAGCAGGAGACGAGTTGAAGGCTTTCCCGAAAGCGTTCGAGCCGTTGTATGCGCGTGAGAAAGGACAAAGCATTCACGGAGTTACGCAGCATGTGAGCCCGCAAGACCTCAGTGATACCGACCTTGACCATCTTGTCGGCGAACTCAACCTGCAAAACCGGCTCCCATCGACCAGTGCTTACCAGAAGGGCAAGAACACGCAACTACTGAAGAGCCTGCAACAGGAGAAAATGCGCCGCGAATGGCGCAAAGTGCAAGGGCTGAAGCCTGACCATCGGACCTACGAAAAAATGTCTGATGCGGATTTGCATGAGGAGTTGCTGAAGGCGAGAGAGAATCCTCAGCAAACACATGCCATCATGGCTGAATTTGACAGGCGTTACCCGTCGCCTGCCGAAAGTCCTGCCGGAAAGTTTGTCACCGGTCTATTCCGCAAAACGTTATCGAAGGAACTCCAGCTACCGATCAATCAGTGGAAGATAGCCGTGTCCCCGAGCGCCCTGGCGCAAGCCGCCGGACTCGACGCTCACGAAGCCACCGCCCTGGAGCGATGGACGGAACAGCGGCACGACTTGGCGATCGAGAACAAGTCGAAACGCGACCAGCTCGACGCAGTGGTAAACCACGTCGTCGACAATTTCGACAAACTGACGAAGGAGTCCGGCGTCACGGGCAAGATCGAAGACACAGAGGAAGGCGACTGGAAGGTTTTGCGAAAGATCGTCCAGCTTGCCGACACGAAGCAACTCCAAATCGGCATCAAAACTTGTGCAAAGCTGGATGCCGCCCTACAAGGGCAGCTCGACGTCGAGCGCTCTCGGTTCCTGGAAGATGCTTTAAAGAAAGGCGAGGCGTATCAGTACATCACGAAGCCAAAAGTGGTGACGGTGGTATCGGGCACGGCGGAGAAAACCGCAGCTAAGGCTGATGGCTCGCTTTCTGTGGCGGGTATCAAACCGTTCAAGGCATCCGCGCCAACCATGCCGCGCAACATCGACGAAGCTTACAAAGCCATCGACGACCTGCAAACAGAGCTGAAGTCAATCGAAGCCGAGAAGGAAGCGCTCAAGAATGCCGAGGAAGAGTATGACCACCTCGGCGACGGCCGCAACATGGAAGATGTGATGCAGAAGGCATTCGACAATCTCCACGCGCAATATGCCGCCGGCGACGATGCAAGCAAGGTGCCGGCTGTCCGCGTGTGGCATGCTGACGCACACGGCAATGTGAGCACCACCGTTTATCATCAAGGCAGCCAGCGCACCAACATCAAGGACCAATTCGCAGAAACGCGAGCCGCATACGAGCGGCTGATCGACGAGTACACGCAAGCAAACGCCAAGGGCGAAGAGAAGAAATTCTTCGCGAAGCTTTCCAGCAGTACAGCAGGTATCACCGGTCTTGAGGCGATACCGTTGCTGGCAGCCTTGGCCGCTGGCAAGGCAAGCCGGCTCGCTGGCAAGGCGGCTCGGGCAAGCGGGCTCCAGGCGTTGTATGTAGGCACGATCGACAACATCTTGAAGGGCAATGAGCGCCTGGGCGGTCTCGAGGTTTCCGCCCAATTCCACAATATGCTCGGGCGACTGCTGGACACGTTCGTCCGCGATGATGGCACGCTCCTCCATCATCCGAAAGGTCCCGACGATCTGATCAATTTGTTGAACGACTTCAAGGGTGCCAAGCCATCATGGGGCTCCTATCAGGCTCGGGCAGCCCAGATCGCCAAACGCGAGAGCACCGATGTTCCTTCGCAGGTTAAACGCGCACGCACGGCATGGATCATCCAGGGCGAGCGCAACCGCTTCGCAAACTGGCTCCGCGACAAGCATCTCGACCGCATGGACGCCATCGCCGAGGACATCCGTAACGGAGAAATTGCTCCGGAAAACCGCAGGCTCTACAAGGCTGCAGACGTTGCCGGCAACAAGCCGAAGACGAGCGCATATGATCCGCTCTTCCACGAGGCGCTGACCACTTTGGAGAGCGGGCTCCGCATGCGTGGGAAGCAGAGCGACGGCGTCTCTCATCTCGTCAGCGACTATCTGAGCGCTTTTTCAACGTCTACATTCCTCAACAACCCGAGGACCTCCATATCCAACGTGTTCGATATTGCACCGGCCGTGGTGGCAGAGTCCGGGTTGCATTTAGGGAAGGCTGCTCTCAAATTACTGACTGATCGTAATTCGCGTGACTTAATAGGAAGGCTCCCGGTTTTCCCGCAGGCAAGCACGCATCTAGCCGAGATGGAGGAGGCGCTCAGGAATAGACCGGCGCCATCCAATGCTTTCGACAAAGTATTTCACGTGTGGCAGGACGTCTCACATGGAATCGCCACGGCCGGAGGTTTGCTCAAGCAACCGCGCGAACTCATAATGTCGTTGCCGGATAGCGTATACTCGCGGCTCACTCTGTATGCAGGCATCAGCAAGAATGCTGACCGCTTGCACATGAGCACCGACAATCTGCTGAATGAATTGGCAAATGGTGGCAAAATGACACCATCGGAGAGGGCGGCAATTTGGTCAAACGTGGCGAACGACGTGCAACGGCTGTACAATTCGCTGGCCCCCGATTTGAACCGCGACCTTCTAGCATCAAGCGTTTTCGGGAAGGGCATGCTGGCATATAGCGCCCCACAAAGAAGGACGTTGCGCCTGTATCTCGACTGGGCACGAGACGGACTCTCTGGTGACACCGAGAAATTATTTAAGTTGGGAACGGCCCTGACTCTACACACGCTCATGGCCGGACGAGGAGTGATACCACCATCGCTTCACATGCTGATGTTTGCATTGGCGGCGGCAACCGGCACGGCAACATTGCTCGAACAAAGCGATGAAAATTTGGACGACGCCAACATGCTCCGCAAGGGAACAGGCTTAGACCTCACCTCAAAGATGCAAAACGATGTCATAAACTGGAGTCCGATCTTGGAGAACGTCACGCGCCCTGCCACCACTTTGGTGCCTGAGCTGAAGGAGCATCCACTGGCAGAAGCGGCCGCACGTTGGCTCGCCCTGGACGTGTTGCCGGCTATTCCGCTGGTGCCAGTTGTTGCCGGCGTCGGCACAGGCAATGCCGCGACCTTTGCGCGGAATATGACTCATGCTGCCGATGGTTTCAAAAACGTGCGCGTAACCATGCCGGATGGGCAGAGCGCGAATATCAAGGTGCCATACGATGCCGGCGCGGCCATTCGTGACAGCATCGTGCCTGGGCCGGATAGCCAGTACTTCGAGCAGGAAGCGGCTATGCGCATGAATAACGCCGCCCGCATCGATGCCATTCGGAATGCACTGTTTAACGCGGGCGACCAGCAGGAGAGACAGGACCTGTTACCGCAGTCCCCAGTTGCACCGATCGGAGGAGACTTGCTTCCATCGCGCACGGGCAGCTCATAGCCACACAAGCGCTGCCCGCAAGGCAGATCGACGATAGGGATTTGTTGCCGGTGAGACCAGGAATCCAGAGGCTCAACCTAAAAAGCCATAAATATAGATCCCATGGGGCTTGCAGTCGTCCTGAGATGGAGTTAAACTAATTGTGGGTATAAAGTTTCCACACGACATAAACGAGCTGTATGTTCGGCGATTTTGTTAGAGAGCATAGGCAGAAGCGGCGGCTCACTCTCCGCCAGTTTTGTGCTGAGCTGGAATTCGATCCGAGCCAGTGGAGCAAAATCGAGCGCGGGGTGCTCGCGCCTCCCAAAAACGAGCACATGCTCAAACGTATTGCCCAGCTTCTTGGTGTCCGTCCCGGAAGTCAGCCTTACATGGAAATGATGGACCTAGCCGCTCTAGGTGGCGGACGAGTGCCGGCAGACTTATTGTCGGATGCAGAACTAGCTCAGTGCCTGCCGATGGTGTTTCGCACGGTACGCAATAGCAAACCGACTGCCAAAGAATTACACGCTTTGGCTGAGCTAATCCGCGAGAACGTAAGGCGGCATACTATGCGCCGTGGATCAAAGACTTAAGCTCTTCCATATTGAAGCGTACAAGAATAAGATCGGACGAGACGCGGAAATCTCGGCTCACTCGGACCGCTAATCGCTGTTCGAGTTCATCACCTTTCAGGTCCGTGAGCTTCGCTTTGTGTTGCTGGATTGACAGCCGCAACCGCTCCACTGGAACAATGAGCCGGCCGCCGAATTCGTGGGCTTGAATCTCAACACGGTCATAGTTTTCCAATTGCTGAAGGAATGCAATCCACTCCTCGACACTGTTGAACTTAAGTTTTTCAAACAGGTGCGAGTGCAAGACAAAGTGTCCAATTTCATGTGCAATGGTGAATCGAAGACGGCCCCAGCGCGCCTCGTCGTTGTACTCAGCAGCATCAACGATGATCGCTCTTAGTGCGTGTGCCACCACGGCGTCGATATTGGTTTTCGTCATCAGTCCTTCAAACGGCCAGATATCAAGCCCCATATCTTCCGCTACTTGTTCAACATCAACCGGCAGAGTGTAATCGTCGCTGAGATATGCACGGCGTAGGTCGTCAGCCTTTTTTTGGATGGCTTTGCGCGACAGGTAAGGAATGTTAATCTTCGACATTTATTTCGCGTCCGTGGCTCAGATTATAGTGCCATTGGCACATCGAACAACTCGCCGGTACAGCCGAAGTTAAGCGCAGCACCGCCAAGAATATCTCAACGGTATAGAGCCCAAGCGAGTCATACAAGGCGTCCCCTCAGAGTTTTAACAATACTAGAACCCATCCTGATACGCGATGACTGCGCGGTTGCTTCGGTACCGGATATGGCTGCCAGAGCGTGGTACGATCCGACACTCGTTCCAATTCGAGGAGTTTGCGATGCGCGAGGTATCGCCGATTGCAGGCATGTCAGTTGATGAATATGTGGGCTTTATCCAGTCGCAAGACCGCGAAGGTTGGGCCGTTCTCGGCCCAATACTTAATGAGATCCGCAGTCAAAAGAATTCAGGTGAGCGCCGTAAGCCTTCAGTGCAGCTAATCGATACGTCGAATGTCATGACGGCGAGCCAGCGGAGGGCGCTGCTGGATAAAGTGGCGGAGCTGGTAGACGAGAATTGGTGTGGTCGCTCAGAGATGTGCCTACAATTTGCCATGCTGCTTCACGCCGCCCTGCAAGACCTCGGAATTAGATCCAGGATCGCTACAGGCACAGCTACTTACTTCGACGAAAGAGGACGCAAGCTTCACGACTGGTGGCACGCATGGGTGCGTATAGGGCAAGAAGTCGTCGATGGAAATGTCGATTGCCTTGACGAGAATCTCTGCGTGCCCAAGGCTGTGCGTGTGCGTCCTTATTGGGGCCCGATTACGGATACACCCAAGGATCGGCAGATACGTGAGGATCGAAGCAGCCAGAGATTCTCCTCTGAGATTGATGTCAGCAAGTTTTGGTGGCCGGATCTAAAACGGTGGCTAGATGAAACTGGATGGAGGCAACATCGTGACTGAACTTGAATTGATCCTGACGTCCGCCGGCATAGGTGCAATTTGCGCGTCGTTGGTGACAACAGCAGGCACGCTCATCGGACAGCGATTTGAGCGTGAAGGTAGAAAGCGCGAACTACTGCTCTCAAAATCGGTGGAAATCGCGCTCGACCAGAGGGCAATGTATGAAAGATTATCCAAAGATCGGAAGATGGAAATTCTCATGCCGCCAGACCTCGACAGTATCACTGAGGCTTATCGCGAACTAGACCGAATCTTCCATACCGGCGACGTCTTCCCTGAGACGCGAGCAAGAATGGACTCAGAGAGGGATCAAATGTTAGAGCAAGGTCCACCCAGTGTCTATTCTTGACAGCGGGCTAACAGGATCAAGAAGGCGCCTGAAAAGTGACAAGCAGGATAATCATCCTTCGCAATGCGCGAACGCCTCAAATTCGATCAGCCAACGGGCAACCATCGCATTTTGCCGGGCCGGGGTGAACGCCTTTAACTTTACCGGGGATCGACCGGTGGTATTGTGTAGTCAATGAGATATGCACTCCTAACCCTATTTCTGTTGGCGCTGCCCGTAAGCGCTGACGAGCCAGCGAAACCTACCGATGCCTCCTCCGTCGGAGCGGCCACAATAGATTCCTGCCCATACACCGACGCAGAAATCCAAGAGCGTATCGACGCATTGACCTGCAAGCAATCTGAGCGGGAGTACCGGAGCACCATGAGGCAAGAGAGGGCGGGTGACTTCGCCAGAAAATTCGGGCAAATCGTAAGAGGAACTTGCAGGTTCACGGGTGCTTGCATTGGCGCCGGATTAGCAGGTGCGTCGGCAGCGAGCGCCGCGACATACAGCGCATACTCAGTGTATCCAAGCTATTACTCGGCGATGCCGTCGCCGTCGGCGTATTCGTATCCCGTGCAGAGCTTCACGCCTGCACCGGCACCACTCCCCGTGTACGGACGTACTCCGCTATTCAGCACAGGCAGTATCAACACCTGGGGGCCCGGACTTCAGCTTCACAGCTACAGCGTCAACGCCGTCGGTAATAGCAGTTCCATCTATCAGTGGTATTAGGTGACATGAAATCTTGGAAGCACTGACAGGATCAAGAAGCCGCCTAAAAATTCAGCGATGCATGAATGTTTCCGTCGTGGGTTTGATCGATCTTCCTGAACCACTTCGGCGCCGATGATGTTTTTTCGGTGCTCGATCGAACCGCCCCAATGCTATTGTTCTCTTGACCTGCCCGGAGATTATCAAGATGAGCCTGGACAAGAAGCGTGGCAAGCGGACTCAAGACGACAAGGCGAAAGTCCGTCCGATGGGAGACTGGGCGAAGGTGCGAAAGAACAAACCATTTCTAACGATCGCACAAAATTCGCCCACGCCAAAACGAAAGCCACCTCACGGCGGCTCTCGGGGGTAGCGCAATTGCTCGCGCTCGTCTTCCAAACGATCAGGACTTACCCGAACTATGAGCGGCTCAAACCGCCCGAGCGTCACTCCGATCGAAGCAAGGGTGATGTGCCATCTCGAATCTGTTGCAGTGCTGGACTATCACCCGTGGCGACCTCCTCACAAGAAGTTCGGGCAAATGCTCTGGTAACCATCTCTGGTTTGACTTGTGATAGCGGAATGAAGACTGTCACTGACTCGCGCGGTTCCAATCGGTGTGGCAATTCCTTGCCATTAGTCAACGGACCGAGAGCCACCATCCTCTGCCCATCACGCAGTCCGAATCCCATCTCTGAGATGGTAACCGCGAATGGGCTCAGATTGATCGTCTCGATGGTGGCGACCCACTGTCCGGTGGGTCCAATGCCAACCGCCGGTCTCACCACCAACTTGACGCGCTGTCGATCGAATGCATTCCACGTGTTCAACACACCCAACACAGCACCAACTGCTGCCAGGAAGACAGTCACAAATTGAACAATCTCATTTGGCGCGCTGGTGCTCATAGTCATGATCGTAGATCGAAACTGTTCAGCCGTCATGATTCGTGGCTAACGAGAACGATGCCTAGCTGTCTGATTCGGGCATATCGAACGCCTCTGCCAGTTTCGTTTGTCCATCCTGCTTCGGTGCCTCAACGCAGGCACCTCTGCATGCAGTGCACCAAGATTGACGGGCTCGTCTACCGCGCGTTATGCGATAGCCAAAGCCATTTGCGATGTCCTTTGACTGGTGGCACTTCGGACATTCGGCGAGCACCTGGGTTGGGGCGGCCGCGGAAGTCGATAGTTGTTCCATCGCAAGCTCCTCAGTCATCATCGTTCCCCCCGCACAATGCTTCGGAGGCGGTCTTCGATTCGGCTAAGCTGTTTTCGGCAAATGAAATTTGATCACTCGCGGCAAACGAATTTTGAGCACTTGTTCTTCTTCCTTCATGCAATTCCTCCGTTAAGCTGCGTCA
>DATNQY010000234.1:0-11488 GCA_036703785.1 Candidatus Obscuribacterales bacterium | reverse complement strand
CATGGCGTCGCCCCTAACGATTTCGTGGTGCCCGAAGCGAACGGTTTAGCGCGATCCGCCTTCTACCTCGCCATGGCATACCAACGCAATGATCTCTCGTGTGGCATTGATTGTCTTGTGTGATGCTTCGGCCATCTTGTGCGACGTGTCACTCAATTCTGCTTTCAGCTCGCGCCATGATTGGCCAACCGCCTTAGCAAATTGATACGCACCGCCATTGTGATCGAGGGGCGGTGGCTCGATTGCCTGTGAAATAAAGCTTCTGCTGCCGCACACGTCGCAAAGCTTCCTCTTAGGCTGAACCGCGAAGTAGCATCTCGAGCAAACCTTTATAGACATAACAACGCAACCTCAGAATACTGTTGTTAGCTCCGACTACCCGTTGATGAATTGGGTTCCTAGAGCTCAACGGCTTGCCGCAAAAAAAAAATCGGCGGGCTGGCGCATAGGAACATCCGCCAGCCCGCCTCACGTGCGAGGTGTATTGAATAATACTACCTAGTCCAAAATGAAAACCCCAAAGTCCTCTATTGATTCCTGCAGATGATCGCCGCCGATCATACTGTTCTCAATCGAGTGGCCAGCCCGAATGTGCGGCGCTGTGTCGTCTCAAGGCATTGAGCAGCTGTTTACATAATGCCCATAACACCTATGCTGGTTTTTCGTGTACTCGAGACAAGTGTCTGTAGTACACATAGGAACTTTTTCAAGTACTGGTAATCTTCAGGACATGGGTATGCCCGGCGGACAACTATGGCGAAGCTTGCTCCTGTCCCGATTCGGAATTTTTCGAGGGCGTCCGGCACTCTCTTTCGTGGAGCGGCCCCGACCGAAAGCGGCATCCGATTTATCCGCAGTCTCGGCATCAAGACTGTGATCGATTTGCGCGCTCCGGGGATGATGACCAGACGCGAGTGCGTCTATGCCACCAATTACGATCTCAACTACTTCAACATTCCGGTAAATTATCTTCGCGTATCGGACACGATCATCGCCGCATTTCTGGCTGTATCCCTACACCCGAGATATCAGCCGACTTTCATACATTGCATCGGCGGTGATGACCGCACCGGTGCCATGGTGGCCATCTATCGCGCTGCGGTGGATGGTTGGCCGTTTAACTGGGCTTATACGGAGATGCTCGATCATCGGTTCCATCCGTGGCAATTGTTTCTTCTGCGCGATGTGAAGAAATTCGCGCAGCGCATGAAAGAGCTCGACCAGCAGGAGCGCATGTCGGCGCTGCAACAATTGGTGCGCGAGAATTTATTCACGACTTAGTAAAAGGGCGGCGCAGCGCGCCGCCCGGGAAGTGGTTAGCGTGTGCTGGGCGTGGCCGGAGCCGATGGTGTCGTCGACGGCGCCGTGTTAGACGGCGGGTATGGTGTCGTCGATTCTTTGCCCGAAGGAGTTGCAGACGGCGTGCCCGAAGGCGTCGTCGAATCAGTGTTGGGCGCGGTGCTCGTGTCGGCGTTGTTGTTGGTATTCGATGGAATACCAGGCGGGTTTGTCGACGGCGTTGCCGACGGCGTCGCTGGCGCGCTCATACTCGGCTGATTATAGTTGTTGGTTACGGAATTTCGTTTTGCATTGTTTGCTGCAGACCACCAGAGCGCCAAAATTATCACTGCAGCCAATATGATCCATGGCCAAATTCTCGGTCGCGTCGTGGTGTCCATACGGCTGGCAGTGTCTCTGTCATCCATGCGCGTTGCCATTGTTTTTCTCCTTCATTTAAGCCCAATCGTATTTCGTCCAATCGGATGGGGGCGTGGGTGGTTTGTTCTTATCGTTTTCTGCTTTCTTGCGCTTCAACTTTCCGCTTGGTCCGGACTCTGCATCGGCGCGCCGAGAAGGATCTCCTTCCGGCTGAGGACCAGGTCGTCCTGACTGATCGGCTCGGACTGCACCGATTTCTGGTTTTCCGCGCTCAGCGCTCAGTTCTTTAACCTCTTCCTCACTCATCATTCCTTGACGAGTATTCCAATCCGGGCGATTCCTTCCGGATGGGTCGTCCTTCTGATCGGACGAATTAGGATAACGCTTCAAATATTTTTCTTTGTCATCAGGGTCCATGGTGCACCTGTGCCTGCTCAACGGCTGTTAGGAACAGCTTAGTTTCCTCTGAGACGAGGCAGGAGCCTGAGTGTGCCACGGACTCGACCGTTATTAGTGAATTGCGACGGTTACTTTTCCCGGATTGTTGGTGACATCAACGTGCCAACCGCCGGCAGTAGTCCTGAATTGCAGGTCGAGCCGATTTGAGCCCACGCATAAACCGTGGACATTGATTTTGCCAAGCTCGTCCGGGAAGAGCGGATGCTCGACAGTCACCGTGTTGTGCAGCCCATCGATATGCAGCCCGGCTCCGGCGGCAAACATGAGCAACATTGCACCGTCGGCCCATGCCTGCGGTTTGCATGATACCGGATATGGTATCGGAACGTTGCACACATTTCGGGGATAGCCGCCGAACAGCTCGGGAAGCCGCAAATCATCTTCGTGCTGCGCCACATCGAACAACGATCGAATTAGCAGCGCGCTCGCCGTCGGCGAGCTATCGTGCAGTCCCCAACAAATCAGTGAGTTATCGTGCGGCCACACTGAACCGTCGTGATAGCTGTTGCTGAAGTATCGTGCTTGCTCTCGTCCCAAGGTTCTTATGCCGAATCCCGAAAACATGTCAGGTTGCATGAGGCGGTTGGACACTGCATTTTGCTGCTCAGCCGTCAGTAAATGGCTCATCAGAACTTGGCCGCCATTGGATGTGATAATGCCAACCTGGGCGTTTTGTCCATCCAGCGCCTCGGCAACAAACTTACGCTTGGGCATCCAGAAATCTTGCTGGAAGCGCTTTTGCAACGCACCGGCTTTCTGTTGCAGCTCGGCGGCCCTTTGTTGGTTGCCTTCCGCGCCGAAGACCTTCGCCATCAACTGCCAACCTGTGTACAGGTACCCTTGCACCTCGCACAAAGCGATTGGCGGTTGAGCCAATTTTCCGTCGGCGTAAAAAACCGAATCGCCGGAATCCTTCCAACCCTGATTCGACAATGCTTCCTTGCCGACGCCGCCATATCTCAAATAGCCGTTGCCGCGAGCCACTTCGGCATCAAGATATTGTAGTGCCCGATCAATATTCGGCTGCAATTCACGCGCCAGCGACAGATCACCTGTTTGCTCCACATACCGCCCGAGCAACATTATCCACAATGGGGTGGCATCCACTGTTCCGTAATACGGCGCGAACGGAATTTCGTGATTGCGGGCCATTTCACCCACTCGCAGCTCGTGCATTATCTTGCCCGGCTTCTCGGCAGTTTGCGGATTGTCGGTAGTGCCCTGATAGGCGGCCAGCGTTCGCAAGACATCGCGACTCAATTCGGGCATCAATGGCAACGTTTGCAACGAAGTAATGGCATCGTCGCGGCCGAATGCGCACGCAAACCACGGCAAGCCGGCCGCAATTGCTGGTCCGCGTGGGGTTTGCTCGCGCAAAATATAGATGTCGCGATAGATCTGCTCAATCATCGAGTTGAACTTCTTATTGCCGGTGCTGATGGTCGCCTGCTTGTCCCGCCAGACGTCGTAATCGCCATCGGCTTCCTTCTCGAACTCAGCGTACGTTTTACTGGGCGGAATAATTGTATTTACATCACCCATCCAGGGCGTAATGGCAAAATCAGTCTCAAACGATTCTCCCGGCGCGAGGCTCAGCGACCAGGAAATTTCATGGTCGCTGATGGTTTGCGGTTTGGCGCCGCCAATCAGGTGCCAATCGGCCGACATTACAGCACCATCCAAGCCCTGGTATGACCACCGCGCATGGCCGTCGGCGACATCAAGCAGCGGCGCCAGTTGTTGTCCATGCTTCTCGCGCCTCCAGCCTCGCACCTCGAACATATCGACGAACGGATGATCGATCGATTCGGCAAAGCTGACTTGACGCAATTGTTGGCTGTTATTTTTGATTTGGATGCGCTCAATGACACGATCGTCAACGATCACCTCGTCTTCGGTGATGGTGACTGAGGGTGTAAGCGCGCAGTAAGTAAACGAGCCTGCATATCCCCTGGATGTGTCGGCAGTTTTGATCAAGCTGGGCGATGCGCCGTCCAACTTGTGTGCCCAGTTGATGTAATTGGTGTCATGCGTGAAAAGTTTGTGGCTGCCGTCGGGCTCGCTGAGGACGAATGGCGAGCCATTCTTCAGCACATAACTTCCCTTCTCCGTACCACTCAGCGCTTCATAAATGCGCTGCAGCGCCGGAGTGTCGTGTATGCCTGCAGAGTTATCTTGCGGTTCGGCAATTCGATACATGACGCGCTCGACATAATTCGAGGGCACCCTTTCATTCTGTGCCAGCGCCGGCACACGCACACAGATCCCCACATCAGCGGTGTGGTCGCCTGCTTTTGTAAGCTTCAGTCGACTAACTTCGTCCTGAAATCGGCCGGTAAGCAGCGCATCAACCACGTCTCTCGCCAACAAACCGGGAAATTTGAACAGAAGCGACTGCATTATTGCCAGTACGCAATTGCGATCGCCATTCGTCGTTGCGGGCTCGGGATAAAATGCAATTTGCGTGAGAAGCTGTTCTGCAATTTCCAGTCGTTGGCGCGGGCTCGTCGCTTGAGCCCACGTTTGGGCCGTCAGCAATCGATTGACCTGCTGCAGGGCGAGCGCGAGTTGAGAAGCTTGCAGATCTGGTGCCAGAAACTCACGGTCTTTCGCTGAATCAATCAATCTCTGCCAGACATGCCCGGCCTCCGACGTTGCGATGACACCATATCTGGTGACCAACACAGCGGACAGCAACTGGGCGGCGTCGCTGACTTCAGGCGACGACGGGCGCTGCGGTCGTTCTGCCTCGGCGCCCTCTTGCATCCGCTGTTGCAGCTCCGACGTCGAACCGGTGGCAGTCGGCCCGGCGCTTTTAGTAGATGCGGGCGCAGCTACCGCAAGACACATTGGCGGCTGCAATAACGCTGCCAAAACAACAAAGCAAATTAGGCGAGACACTTTGACATCCAACGAAACGAGTGCATCTATATTAATGTACTTGTCGCCGGTGGCGAGACCGATAAAGAGGGGGCTTCCGCCCGCCGCTACGGTGGCTTACGTCGGCACCGGCGGGCGAAGCCCGCTGTAGCATCCATTAATACGTATCCAAAATCCTAAGTGCCGATTAGTCGATCCGCTCTTGGACAACTGTGACATCTCATCAAGCGTACCCGCCCATCTGGACAGGTCGTCGCTAGTCCTACGGAAAATGGGAAGTATATATTTCCGATATACGATCGAGGCCCATTGGATAGACGCGGTAACGCATGCGCGTTAGTTCTTCCTGAGCTTCCTCTCAGCGATGGCCTTTCGGATATATGGTCAGCATGTAGTTCTGTCCGGATTGCCCGATCAGTGGCCATGCCTTACTAGAAAACCCGGCATCGATCAATTATCTTTTAGAGACAAACTTTCACTCGCGCTTAAAACGTCATGAACCGCTTGGGCAGCCATTCCCAGGGGCTCATTTCAACGCCGGTTGAAAATGGTCAGTGGAGGACCGCCAGTATGCACAGCGATTCGCACAAAACGCTTTGGCAGCAATATGAACATGCTGCATTGTTCGCTAGGAAACAAGGCAATCTGGGTAAAGCAACACGTATTTTGCGCGAAGCTTTGCGCGAAAGCGAAGACTACGGCGAATTGTCTTGTGGGCTGATCGAACAAGCTCATGCACTCGCTTACGTTTACCTCAACCAATACCGCTTCGCTGATGCAGAATCGCTGTTTCGCCTGGTGTTGGAAGTGCGCGAGAAGCTGTACGGCCAAACGCACGACGACGTCGTTGACAGTCTGAAGAAAGTCGCGATTGTGCAAATCATGGCATTTCGTGCTGAGGCACTGGGTCGCAAGACCACGTGCTCACCGATGCCGTGGAGTGAGTCGGTCGCGGCCGCATCGTAATTTTTCTGAGGGCGGCGACGCACGCCGCCGCCCTCGATTAGATTTGAAACGAGCACCACGCCGGCAGCGATGCCGGCGTGCTTTTTTCGCGCAGCGGGCTAAAGCCCGCCAAACTGGCTCAGCATCAGGCTTACGGCTGTGTTTGCTCCTCAAACTTACAGGTTTTCCACGCAGAAGTTAGCTGCTAACCTGTCAATCACCGAACCCGTGCGGCTGCATAATGAAATAACAGCGACGAATGTGGCTTCCCCGTGCAAATTGCCATGAATAGCGGACTCAGCTATACGCCTCAGCCGTTACACGCTTAACGCGACCATTAACACTGGAGATTTCCATGCCAGAAAAACGACTGCCGATCGATACTTCGTTTATACACACCTACAATTGGCAATCGCCAGAAACTGACATACATAAAGCTCTCGACATTATTACGTTTACGCAAGCGCATCCGCCCGCTACTTGCCCGGCTGCGCGCGGAGACTACTCACACATCAGTTACACGCTGGCGGGACATCCGGAAACGCCCGCCGAGGTGCTCGAGCATCTGGCACTTTGTATAAACCATCCGAAAATTCTCGAGCGAATCGCGACGAATGCCAACGCAACCAAACAAACGTTGAAACGCCTGGCAACAGATGGACGCTCTGAAATCAGGCAAGCCGTCGCGGAAAACAGCAAGATCGATTTGGAGATAATCGAATTGCTGGTGCGCGACCAACACACCGATGTGCGCTATGCGCTGGCCGAAAACAATAATTTGCCGGCGGAAGCGTTGCTTGTATTAAGTAGCGATGAGAATCCATACGTCGCTCACCGCGCCGAGAGAACGCGCACCCTGCACCGACGCGGCTCGACAAGCGAGTTGCCGCCGAGGCGGACGGGAATCCGGCGAGTAGTTTAAAAAGACACAAAACCAGCGGGCTTGCGCCCGCCGCTACGATGATCGGGGGCTAGTTTAAGTAACCCTTGAGCCCGACGACGCGATTGTTGTTGCGGAGTTTTTTCATGGCCTTGAATTCGATCTGGCGAACGCGCTCGCGGCTGAGTCCGAGAACTTGGCCCGACTCGGCTAACGTGAGCGGACGTCCGCTCTTCAAACCGAAACGCAGATTGATCACGTCTTGCTCTTGTCCGGTGAGGCTCTGCAGCAGGTCATGAATATCGCGGGTGAGAAGTTGACTAGCAGCTTCTTCTTCGGGCGGCAACAGGTTTTCATCCTGCAACATGTCGCCGAGCGTCCGATCAAAACCATCTTTAGTGGTGGCATCGAGCGAGAGAAGTCCTTTTGAAGCGCCGAAGGCGAGCAATACTTTGTCGCGTTCAAGGCCGGCCTCCTCGACAATCTCTTCTAGAGTCGGACGGCGACCTGTGCGCTCGGCAAGAGTCCGCACCACTTTACACAAACGGCTCATCACTTCAGTCATGTGCACCGGAATGCGAATGGCGCGCGACTTGTTGGCGATGGCGCGGGTGATACTTTGACGGATCCACCAGGTAGCGTAAGTGGAGAACTTGTAACCGCGTTCCGGGTCGAATTTTTCAGTGGCGCGAATCAAACCGAGATTGCCTTCCTGGATCAGATCCTGGAAGCCGATACCGCGATTGATATAACGACGCGCAATGCTGACCACCAGTCGCAAGTTGGACTGCACCAGTTTGCGTCGAGCAATTTCATCGCCGGCTCGCGTGGCGCGGGCGAGTTCGATTTCCTCACGACCACTCAAAAGTTTGTGGCGACCAATTTCACGCAAATAAACTTTGGTGGAATCTTCTTCAACAAAATGATCGGCTTTAGCTTCTTCTTCCTCTTCGGCGTCCTCATCAAAGACAAAATCGTCATCGGAATCGAGACTCAAATCTTCGAATTCTTCCATATCGCCTGACATACCCCATTCATCTTTTGAACGGCGTTCTTTTGTTTTGGTGCTGGCTCTCGATTTTCTCATTAACATTCCTGCTTGTGGGAAATAACGGGTGTCGCCGGCGGGCCATTTCAAGGCAGCACATTCGCCGCGTTATGGCTGAGCTCTCAGCAAACGCATGCAGGGTCAAACGCCTGTCCAGACGGCCCGACAATACAAACATGCCCCATCTATCGATTTTTATCTCGACATTCAGGCAATTACAAAGAACAATTACGAACAAAAAGGCTCATCAATAGCCTAGCTCAGCAGTTTCGTGATGCACTTCGCTACGGCGTTAGCTTCGGCGGAAAGGGCATCGGTAGCTGTTTCTACCTTCTTCCAATCAGGATTTGCCAGCTCTTCTTCGAGAACCCTGCAGCTGCGCAATACATTTGCTGCACCGATGACATGGCACGAATTGCTGAGCTCGTGCACGAGGGTGCGCGCTTGTTTTGTATTTGCAGATCGAACGGCACGCCTGAGCTCGCTGATTGATTGGCCGGCAAAGAACATAAATGAACGCAAAATTTCCAGAGCAGAATCCCGCCCCAGATTTTTCTCGAGCATCTGGAATGCAACGAGTTCGTTGCTGTCGGCCGGGCCGTTCGGCATACCCGCCGCACGTTGATCGCGCTTAGGCATCGGAGCAGAGCTCATGCATGCCGCCTCATTTGATCCGCCTTCTATCAATGTTGCCTCTAGGATGGACGAAAGAGAATGCCCGAAAAAGAACGATGCAGATAGCAGCCTGCGCTCCGTTGCTTTTATAGGCTTATTTTCGTTATACACCGCAGCATCACTCCGCATGTGCCGTCCAGCCACATGAAAGCTCGGGTTTTCCTTTATCTCTTACTTAACCTGACGTGCGCATTGGGCGGGCAGTACCTTATTTTGCGCCTGTTTGGCACTCGGCGCAGTGCTTCGCAGTCGCTCGGAAAGTTTCGTCGGACGAAACGCAAACACTGAGCCGAAAATTGCCGAAAACGACCACCAGCCCGGTTCGTCACCAGCATCGTGAGTTTCGTCCGACGAAACTTTCCGAGCGGGCCAGAAGGATGGATAGTTGCCCCGACACAGTAAGTTGTCTACACCGTGTTGTTGATGAAGTCTTTCGCTTCCTGGAATTTGTGCTCCAGGACAGCGTATTGCCGCGGCAATACATTCCAATCGTCGGCCTTCGCCGCTTTTTCCAGCTCGAGGCATTCGCGCCACATCGAATTGGCACCGATGGAAGAACAGGCGCCTTTCAGGGTATGTGCCGCCTCTTTGAGGCTAGCGGCGTCGTGGGCAGCCAGCGAGTGATTGATCTTATCGAGCAGCTCCTTGCTGGATACGACGAAAAGCTTCAATATCTCCGTCGCCTCTTCCGAGCCGAGCATATCATTGAGCACCGCGACGTCCACCGGTTGCGCGGACTCGGACGGCTGCGACTCGGGGGTAAAGTCCAGATGGGAATTGAATCGATTTTCCATGGGTGCCTCTGCTTGTTTTTGCGCTGATTCAACATCGAGCCATTTGGAAAGCACATCGGACAACTGATCGTATGTAACAGGCTTATTCAGGTAATCATCCATGCCAATCGCGAGACATTCATCTCTATCGGAGGCCATGGCGTTCGCCGTCATAGCAATGATAGGTACATGGCTTCCTGTTTGCCGCTCCCATTTTCTAATTTCTTTGGTAGCATCCAGCCCGTTCATATGCGGCATTTGCAGATCCATCAGTATTGCATCGAATGGAGCTTTCTTGGCCGCTTCCACCGCCTCTCGCCCGTCGGACACTACTTCCGCGTAATATCCGAGCTCTTTGAGTTGTAACAGGGCTACCTTCTGATTAACGGGGTTGTCCTCTGCTACCAGTATGACACGTTGCCCTTTTAATAATGCGGGCACGCTGCGCGTCTGATCGTCTGTGACAGCGGCATCCACGCTGGTTCCCTCAAGAATTGCCTGAACCGCATTCACCACTTGCGCCTGCTTGAGAGGTCGCGCGATGTGCGCGTGATAGCCGGCCGATAAAGCACTGTCTTCGCCTTCCTCCGCGCCAAATGTCGACACCAGAACTAGCGGAACACGCGACAGTTGTTTATCTCGTTGCACTGCCTGGGCAAACTCGAATCCATCCATATCGGGCAGGACCATCTCGACGAAGACGACGTCGAATGCTCGTCCTGCACCCAAAGCCTGGCGCATCATCGTGAGCGCCGTCGAGCCACGGCTGGCCACGTTGCAACTGATACCGGATGCAGTGGCATAGGGTTCTATGTATTCAGACGAGCCGACCAGCCCCGTCACCGAGAGCACGTGCGCGTCGGTGAGCTTCTTGGTGCTATTGGTCGGGCGTTGCGCTTGCTCCTCGCGCAACTGCACCACGGCCAGATGCCGATTGCTGCGGCTGCCCGCTTCCACAAGACGCTCTACGACATCAAGAATGACGCGCGCCGATTCGTTGATAATTGCGGTATATTCTCGCTGTTTGTCGTTCAAATCGGTGCGTTGCAACAGTTCGATTATGCTCGTAATGCCGCTGAGAGGAGTGCGAATTTCCCGGCTCAATCGATTGAACAGACGGTAATTACTGAGTGCTTCTTGCACGTTTTCTTCATGCAAGCGCGAAACACGCGCCTTGCAAGCTCGCAGCTCTTGCTCGAATGAGTGCGCCTTGCCGGCCAGAACATCATTGCGATTTTCCAGCTCTTGCACGCGTAGCATCATGCCGTCCATGCTGATGAATGCTCCAAGCTGAGTGCCGATGACATTCAGCAAAGTACGCTGGAAATCCGTCAGAACATTGAGTGAGCTGTTGATAATACTGATCACGCCGTTGATGGTGCCTGTTCCGAAAAGAGGGAACATCAGCGTTTGCTGTCCGCTCAAGCGCGGCTCGCCCTCGGCCCACACATGTCCGGCCTCGCCTTCGCCAAAGCGCAATTTCTGCGCTTGCGATTGCTGCGTAAAATTTGTTGAGCGCGGACCTTCGCGGTGAAAGGTTTGCTTCAAGACAAGCGCAGCTTCTTTATCGTCGACGTGCCAGAAGACCGCGCCTTCGCCGTCGAACATCATACACAAGAGCCTGAGCACGTTGAGCATGGCTTGCGGAGCCGCCGCCGCAGACGTGATCACTTTCGACAGATCGGCCAGCACCTCAAGCGTTTTCAATCCGGAGTCCGGACTGGGCGATTGCTCTGTCATGGGCCGATTCCCCGCCTGGCTCTGCAACACGAGAAAGGACGGGTGGACGGGGGGGGTTGTTCCGAATAGAAAAAGCGGGCTTCCGCCCGCCGCTACAATGATGCAGGCTGGCAGCCTGCGCTCCTCTACAATGCGGCGCGGTCTATGCGACGACGGGCGACACGCGAGAAATCGGCGACAACAATTTCGCCTTTGTGCATACGATTGAGGGTGCGCGATGCACGTTCGCAAACGTATGGGTTTTCGTCAGTGGAAAGAACTTGCAGAACGGTTTGCGGAATATTCGGATTTTCGGCCATCGTGTAGCGCACATCCGGGCATTCGTCTGAAGCCAGGAATAGTAAAATACCCTCGGCCGTATTGCTGTTGTCACAGACAGCCATGCGTACTGCAGCGCTGCTATGACGAGACAATCTAGTGAGGGTGGCG
>DATNQY010000233.1:0-17875 GCA_036703785.1 Candidatus Obscuribacterales bacterium | reverse complement strand
TGAGCATGACTTCGAGTTCTGAGCCTACCGGCAGACTGACGTTATCGCCCGCCTTGAAAAGAGCGATCGCCGAGCTGCCGATTGCCGTGGCAATCACAGGTGCCCCCAGCGTGGCCACGTTGGCGGCGATCAATGCGCCTTTGCTGGCACCTTGCCCATCGATGCCCGACACCGCGCGCACGTTTTTTTCCACGCGCGTGCCGAAGTTGGTTCCGGGATCGAGCAATCCGGATTTGTTGGTTACCCCTTTTTGAAACTCGAGCGCAGCATCAAGTGGAATGATGTCGCCTGTGGGTGTGACTATTTGATCGAGCTTCAATCCGATCTTCGCTGCGCGACTGATCAAACGCGGCTTGGTAATTTCGGATACGCGTCCGCGCACAAGGCTGCCGCGCGGAAGAATCAAACTGCGTCCGAGAAACAAATCATCTTTGACGTGCGCTTCAAATATGTCTCCCGGTTGGCTCGTTTTTGCATCCACAGGATATTCCAGCACCAGCTTCAGCCGTGTCTGCACAGGTAGTGTTGCCGATTGCAAATCACTGCGCAGCATGGTGGAAGCGCCGCTGGACGCACTGCTGTTTTGATCAGGCGGTGGTGGCAAGTTATCGCTTTGCGCAAAGTCCGGAACGTTTTTTGGATCCATAGGACGCGAGGGCGCTTGATAGGCGCCGGGCACAGGCGCCATGCGGGGTTGACGCGAGTCGCGCGTGGCGGCCGCCACCGGTAAAAGCGCGGCTACCAGCGTGACAGAAAAGAAAAGCGCAGCACAGCATTTTTTCATCGTATATATTCTTCCGTACGCCAACCAAGTTGATTGTATCCCAACTATGTAGGCAGGGCGAGGCACGCCTGGCTCCTACAGCGCGGCGGCAGCCAGTGCTTGTTCGACGATAACCACGTCGGATGGGGCATCCACAGCTATTGACCTGTATTTCCCCGTTACAACTTTAATGCGGATGCCGTTATCCAGAGCGCGAAGCTGCTCGAGACATTCGGCTTGCTCATTGGCAGACGGCTTCAATGCAGCCAGGCGCAACAACGTGGCGCGACGGTAGACATATAACCCGACGTGCGCAAGATATGATGGATTTTGACGGCCATCTCTATGGAACGGAATTGGTGAGCGCGAAAAATAAAGAGCGAAGTCCTGGGCGTCAAGAACCACCTTCACGATATTCGGATTGTTGATCTCGGCAGCATCGACTATCGGCGCTGCGATTGTGGACATCTGCGTTTGCTCATCTGCAAGCAGCGGTTTGACCGCGCAATCAATAGTGTGTGGATCGATGAGCGGCTCGTCGCCCTGCACGTTTACTACTATGTCGATCTCCTGGCGGGACTGCGCAACTTCAGCCAGGCGATCCGTACCGGATGGATGATCATCGCGCGTGAGCACGACTTCACCGCCGAATGAACGAACCGCGTCATAGATGCGCGCATCGTCGGTGGCTACCACCACGCCGCTCAAACTGTGCGCCAAGCTGGCCTGTTTGTAGACGCGCTCAATCATTGTGACGCCGCCGATTTTGGTAAGCGGTTTGCCTGGAAAACGCGTAGAGGCGAAGCGGGCAGGAATGATGGCGACTGCTTTCATGGGCTCTTTCGAAGTGGACGTACGCTCGTCGTTACAGTCGAACATTCTCTGGCGATATATGCTGAGCAGCAAGCGGGTTGGCTTAATCTGAATATTAAGCACAATTAATAGCTCATCCGCTGATGACATAACAGCCACGCAGAGCGTGATAGGAACGCGGTCTCGCTTTACTCGTCTTTACCACCATGTTGTCAGTAAGAAGAATATAGGCGATAACTGAGAAAAGTTACGCCCTAAGTTTCTAGCCTCGGCCGTAGAGTATCGCGAGCGCAAACATGAGCGTAAATGGATTCTCTGAGGTGTCTTCTGTGGATTGTCTGTGCCCGACGAAAGAGCTGCTCAAGCTAAAGCTCCAAAGGATTGAGGGCGAACTCACTGATTTGGTAGATGTCGCTCGGCGCATCGTCAAAACAGCCAGCGATCCCGTCTCCGCTGTGGCGCGATTTTTGCATGAGCGGCCGGAGAATACTTCTTTGCCTGGCTATGTAATTGATCGCGTATTGCTTGAAGCTTTTGAAAACCGTCCCGAACAAATCCCCAGCCTGGTCAGAATCCTTGCCGGACACGTCAAAGAGATCAAGCGCAAAGGAAACAACGTCATAGACATTTTGAAAGAGCACCCAGGCATTGAGAAATGGGGCTCTTATCTGATCAAGCAATCGGAAGTGGTGAAGTTTGAAATCGCGCGCGAGCGCGACCGCATTGTCTTTAAAAACATAGGCGGATTGATCGCCGTCGAGCACGGCATCGAAATTCCGCTCGATAAGATTATCGTCAATCCGCCCAAACTTGAGGTAACATTGCGACTCGGGGTTTTACGCCCGCAACGGATTGTGGATATCGTATAGGCGTCAGGACTTCTTTCTCTCTCAGGCTGATTCTTGTCTAGACCGAAGATCATTGCACATAGGGGTGGACGCCACTGGGCGCCCGAAAATACTCTTTTGGCGTTTCATCGCAGCCTCGAGTTTGGTGTGGACGGCATAGAGCTTGATGTTCAACGCTGCGCAACCGGCGAGCTGATCGTCTTTCACGACGAGGATTTGGGCCGCACCACAAATGGTGTCGGACTGATCAAAGACTGTACTTTCGATGAGCTGCGCCGATTGAACGCCGGATCTTGGTTCGACCCGCTGCTGAACACGGTGAAGGTGCCGCTGCTGTCCGAGGTGTTGGAGCTGATCGCGGGCAAAATAACGCTCAACATTGAACTGAAGAATACACCGGTGGAATATCCGGGCATCATCGATGAACTGTTGGAATTATTGGTTGATTATCCGAATCCTGGTTCACTCATTATCAGTTCATTCGATCACAAGCTGATGAAACAATTCCACGAGCAAGCGCCGCAATACAAAATCGCCTTATTGGCCGCCGCGGTGTTCGTCGACTTGAAGGCGACCGCCACCGCCATTGGTGCCGAGTATTTCCATCCGGCGTATGACTGTTTCCGTCCGGATGTTGCCGACGAGGCACATCGTGCCGGACTGAAGGTGAACGTCTGGACATGCAATTCACAGCGCGAATGGCGCGATTGCTTGCGCATGGGCGTGCAAGGGATCATCACTGATGATCCGGAAGGACTGAAGGCGTTCTTGGAACGCACCACCGCGCCTGCCACCACCGCCTGATATTGATTCAGCCTCGGCAAGTCGGCGGTCGATGCCGCGGCAAGTGCCGATTGATGCCGCGGCTTGCTATGAGAGATCAACAGAAATGTTGATCGAAGGCGTGCTTTCAAAAATTCTGAATTTCGCGAAAAGTCAGCCGTAGTCAGGCTTTTAGATACCGAGCGTTTTTCTCGGTGCAGTTTCATTATCAACACAAATGATGATCCCGTCTTCCCTCTTTTTATAATTCCACTCGTCATCCGTAACCATAGGAACCGATCCAGCCCCGCCAAACTGATCAGTCCATCGATATCGGACGTGTGATGCTGCCGTGCTACTGGTTCTTGCTGCCGTGCTAATCGTGGCTTGCTGCAAAGCACGAATATAAAGATCGGGTAGTAGCACTAAACAAAATTGTTTATCCTCAAGTCAGTGCGTTTAACCGGTCCGATTGCGGTAAACCGGCTGTGCATCACGGTTTGGTGATTGTCTAAGCTTTTTTTGTCTTTTGCTGTTTTATCAACAAATGAGTTGATCGGCCATAGCGCCGTTTGATACGACGGTCTGCCCCCAATGCGATGGACTACTTGCTGAGCTTTTGCAAGCCCTGCGAGGCTAACTGTCCGATCTTGGAAGTGGCAGGAACCAGCTTCAACACCGTGTTGTACTGAGCAATCGCTTCCTGATATTGGCGCGCCATTACATAAGCTGCGCCGAGTACGTAATGAGCCTGAACGTCTTTGGGATTTTTGGTGATCACCGTTTTCAGCGTTGTGATTGCGCCCGTCGGATTGCCCGCGTTCATGTCGTAAATGGCAGCCTTGACCGGGCTGTAGCCGTCGTTTGCGGTCTTCTTATCGTCCTTCGCCCCTTTTTTGTCGACTGGCTTCTTTATGAGGGAGTCTTCATCGGCTTTCTTGTCGTCGTCCGATTTCTTGTCTTTATCGTCATCCGCCGTGGCGTCTTTGTCTGAATCTTTTTTGTCTGCATCGGATGTGCTGGCGTCATCTTTTTTCGAGTCAGCAGATTTAGCGTCGTCGTCTTTCTTGGCGTCGCCGCTGGAGGCGCTGGATGAGGCAGCCGGTGGGCTGCTTGATGACGCAGGCGACGGGCTGCTTGATGAAGTACTCGATGCGCTGCTCGCCGAGCTACTGCTGGAAGAGCTGCTGCTGGCCGAGTTGCCGGACGAATCCGCTTTCGCGTCACCGGATGATTGCTGTTGTTGCTGCCCGGACTGCTTGTTCTGCTCGTCGAGGATAGCTTGGCGCTGAGCCTGGAAAGCGCCGGCGAATGCTCCCGCTTGTGCATTGACGGGCGATACGGTGGCTGCCAGCAAAATCGACAAGCTCAATGCGAGATACACGCGCGCGTTCGTCAACATTCTGAAACCTCTTATGCTGCACTTCAAGTTATATTCTTCCCTGAAGCCAGGGCGATTAGACCGGACTACTGGCGAACCGCTTTCGGCGTGAGGATCTTTTCGATCTCCATTCCGAGGGTTAAATAGGGCAGCAACGAATAGCTGACCATCGATAGGTCGAGAATGCTGCGCCCGGTTTGCGTCTTCAGTTCGCCGAGCAGCCCGAATTGGCTGCGGTCGGGGATGACAGTGTTGAACACAAAAAAGTCGTCGGCACACCCGCGCAACCGTTCTTCCAGTTCTACCTCGACGGCGCGGTCCTTGCGGAATTTAGTCAGCAAGACGCCCATGAGTTTCAAATCCGCATTGAGCGGCGGTTCGCCGTGCACGATTTCATGCACTTGTTCGAGCATGCGTTCCAACCCGGTGAGGCTTATTACTTGCGCTAGAGTCGGAATTATTAGCCAATCTGCAGCTACCAGTCCGTTCAAGGTGAGCATGCCCTGACTTGGTGGGCAGTCGATGAGAACATAATCGAATTTGTGTGCCACCGGCTCGAGAGCGTTGCGCAGAATGCGCTCCGGCTCCGTGGATAGCGATTCCGGATTGCTGTCGAGTGTGACTTCGGTCATCACCAAATCGGGAGAGGCGGCGATAAGCGACATATTGTCGCGCAGACGCAAGGTGCACGTATCGGCATCCAGACCTGATTCGTACATCGATGCCAGATTGTTCTCTACGATCTGCTCCTGCTGCGCTTCGTCAAGTTCCATGCTGTACGTGAGATTGCATTGCGGATCAGAGTCGATGAGCAAAACTTTGCGATTCAGCCTGGCAAGCGCCGCACCGAGATATGCGGTGCTCGTGGTTTTAGCCACTCCACCTTTCTGGTTGGCCAGACAAATTACGTTGCACTTTTCGTTTCTCACGGGATTCTCGGTTTCTATTGGGCGCTCATATTTCTATGAATGAGGTCGGATACGAAGGGTATCTCTGCAAATTTTCCCAGAAAAGCCCATATTGCACCATAAAGTGACAGACAGAGGAAGGCAAGCGACACAATTCCGCTGATAACCCCGAATCCGGAATTGAGCATTCCGGCTGCACTACTTGAGACCAGCGCAACCATTTGTGCCAGGAGCATGAACAACGGTTGTGACCCACCGGCCACGACCATGCCCAGAAGTGCCAAGAATATCGACTGGAAGGCGTGAAACTTGAACTGCGGCGACTGTCCCCTCTTGGCGAAAATCATGTAAAGCAGTCCGGACATGCCGAAAGTCAAATAAGACAGGCCGCCTACGACGCGTTCTGTTTTGGTGGGCTCACTGTGTGATCGCCAGGGCATAGGATGACCGAACTCTTTGGATGGGAGGCTCTACCTGACTTTATACACTTTTTCCGACCTACTTTTGCAAATAGGGGATTAGGTCTTGCATAGAAACGGTTTCTTGAGTCTGCTTCTCCATGTTTTTGACCGTTACCGTGTTGTCGGCTAGCTCCTTCTCGCCCAGAATCAATGCCCATGAAGCGCCGGATTTTGAGGCTTTCTCGAATTGGCGTTTAAACGCCCGTGGCTTCGAGCCGGCAGGCGGGTAATCAAGGTCACAAGCAATCCCTGCATGCCGCAGTTCAGTAGCCAATTTCAGGGCTGCTACCGCGCTGTCCGAGACGATAAACGCCCGCGGCTTTAGGCCTCCGGCATCGCTCATGAGCAGGCTGATGCGCTCCATGCCGCATGCCCAGCCGACCGCCGGCGTAGTCTCGCCGCCCAGCGACTCGACAAGATAGTCGTAGCGGCCGCCGGCCAGTATGGTGGACTGCACGCCCAGGCGCGGATCGTCGGCGATTACCTCGAAGACAGTGCGACTGTAATAATCCAGTCCGCGCACGAGCCTTTCATTGATTACAGGCTCAATTCCGAGCGCTGTGAGCAGTCCAAGCAGCTCATCCCAGTGCGCGCGACAATCGGCGCAAAGGTTATCAAGGCTGGAAGGCAGGTCTTTGTAATACTTCTGGCATTCGGGATTCTTGCAATCGAGCATGCGCAACGGATTGCGCTCGAAGCGCTCCTGGCAATCCGGACAGAGGTTGCTCAAATGAGGTCGCAGTGCCTCTTTTAGCTTTTCTTTGTATGCCGGCCGGCAATTGACGTCGCCTATGGAATTGAGGTGCACCGCGAAGTTACGCACTGAAAGGGCGTGCAAGCAATCCACAGCCAGAAGAATAACCTCCGCATCGATAGCTGGTCCGGCGCTGCCGAACGCCTCGACGCCGGTCTGATGAAACTGGCGTTGGCGCCCGGTTTGCGTGCGCTCGTAGCGGAACATCGGACCGCAGTACCACAGCTTCACAGGCGACGGCTGGCGGCTCAAGCCATGCGCCAGGTAGGCGCGCACCACTCCGGCAGTGCCTTCCGGACGCAGTGTCAAGGAGCGATCCGAGCGATCGAGGAAGGTGTACATTTCCTTGTTGACGATGTCCGTCGTTTCGCCTACGCCTCTATGGAAGAGCTCAGTGTGCTCGAACATCGGCAAGCGAATTTCGCGATAGCCGGCGCGCTGCAAGACGGTGCCCAGATGGGCTTCCATCTGCTGCCATTTTTCGGTTTCCCCCGGCAAAATATCTTTGGTGCCGCGCGGCGATTGAATGTTTTGCCGGGCGCCACCGCTGCCGCCGCTTCCGCTGCCGCTTTCGGGTTGCTCTTTCATTTCGATATCTTTGACGTTCACTGGGGCTCCCATGGCAAGAACTACGATTCTAGCAGCCGCCCGGCTCTTGGCTGCCCGCTGTTGCCGATTGGTTTGCTGTAGTCCGGGGAAGAATTTAGGTGATATGCAGTCAGCACTCGACATTAATACGCTGCGGCTCGAGCTTCTGAAGAGCCTGGAACCTGAAACCGTTTCCCAAACGCTCGGCGCAATTGTCAACTCGTTTGCCAACCCGCAAGCGATTGCCATCCTGCTTTGGGATCCTGACTTCGAGTGCATGAGCGAAAAGCATCAGTATTTTCTCGGCAGCAAGGCTGATGACTTGCGCGCCGAAGTAAACGCTGTCATGGATAGCCTCTGCCGGTTCGACGATGACGAGCGCGCCGCCTGCGAGTTGCCCGGCAGCCAATTGCGCCCTCTAACTTGCCACAAGCTTGTTCACGACGGCGAGCCGGTGGCGGTGGTACTGGTAGCCGGTGACAAAGAGCTCACGCCGGCTAAGCTCGAAAATCACCTCGACGAATATCCGGTGGCAGTAGCGCTCGCCAATTGTTTTGAAGTCGCCGAGCTCAAGCGCGAAGTAGAGCGCCTGCGCGAGCAGTATGAGCAGCTCGAGCAGGATTTGCAGGAAGAGCGTCGCATTGCTGTGGCTAATGGAGTTGCCACCACCGGCGGCGGCAGCCCGGCTAAGTTTCGTCTCGAGCAATCGGACAAAGAAAAGCTCGTGTACGAAATCAGCAATGCCGTGCGCAGCTCGCTGGATGTGCAGGAAGTTTTGCAAACGGCCGTCAGCAAAATTGGTGAAACGTTCAAACTCAGTCGCTGTCTGGTTATCTGGCCGATGCCCGAGTCCGATGAATTCACAGTGTATGAGTACCATGCCGAAAACGTTGTATCGGTGATTGATTTGTTCAAGACTCCCGCCGGCGAAACGTTCGTCCGGCGTGCCAATGAAAAGACAGCTCCCCATGATTTTTGCGATGAGAGCGATCAAACTCCTTTCGACGTCCAATTCCTAAGAGAGTTTGCGTTTCTTTCCGGCATGCTGGTGCCGCTCATTTATCAGGATCGCAACATCGGCAGTCTGTTTTTGCAAGATTGCGACATGCCGCGCGAGTGGAGCATCGACAACACGGCGCTTATCGGGTCGGTTGTAGATCTGGTCACCGTCGCCATCGAACACGCCAACATGCATGAGGAGAAGAAGCGCCAAGCCGTCACCGACGGACTGACAGGCATCGCCAACCGCCGCCACTTCAATGAAACATTGGAGAAAGAATTCGTGCGGGCCAAACGCTACGGCAACGAGCTTTCTCTCGTGCTGGTCGACATGGACTACCTCAAGAAGGTAAACGACACGTACGGGCACCCGGCGGGCGATGCCGCCATTCGCGCTATTGGTAGCGCGCTCAGCAGCTCCTGCCGGTCCGTCGACCTCGCCGCCCGTTATGGCGGGGAGGAATTTTGCCTGCTGCTGCCGGACACAGGCATGTCGGATGCCATGAACCTGGCTGAACGCGTGCGCAGAAAAATTGAGCAGACACATGTAGAAGGTCCGACCACAATTACCGCATCGATTGGCGTAGCTACATTTCCTTCACATTGCACTGAACCAGGCGGACTGCTCGAAGCCGCCGACCAGGCGCTGTATGCAGCCAAACAAGGCGGACGCAACCGGGTGGTAACGGCGGAATCATTACCGGCAAAACAGTGATCATTAATCGCCAATCTGTGCTCAAATGGAAAGAAAGAGCTGAGGAGAAATGCCATGGGATTTATTGACGACGTAATGAAGAACATCAATCAAGGCATCAATGACATTCAGAATAAATCCCAAGAGGTGATGACCAACATCAGCTTGTCAAACCGGATTAATACTCTGGAGGGCAAGAAGACGGCGCTGCTGATCAATATCGGACAGCTGATTTACGACAAGTACGAGAAGGGCGACGAAGTCTCCGACGAGCTGCTGAAAGATAAGTGCAAAGAGTTGGCCTTAATTGAGAAAGATATCGACGCTGCTCGCGTCGAGCTCAAGCAACAGCGCGTGGAAGGCGATGCGCCGCGCTCTGAAAAAGCGGCTCAGCAAGCCGGGTACAAGCCGACGCCAGGCTTCCAATGCCCGCATTGCGGCGCGGCGGCCAACTCATCCAAGTTTTACTGCGTCGCTTGCGGCGGCTCGCTGAAAGAGGCGCAAGCCTCCGGAAGCAACGGCGGCACAAGCTCGGGCAACGGCGAAAGCGGACAGAGCATCGACTAGCTGTAGCACCACATATGGTGCCCTGTTCGTAGCGGCGGGCGGTAGCCCGCTTCACCATTGACCTTGCTTGTGGATCCAGGCTTGCAGTAGGCGTTCCGTAGTCGATCCTTCGGTGTCTTCCACCTCGGCCAGCGCGGTCAGTCCTTTCTTGATGAAAGCATGGAGATCGCATTGCCGTTTGTAATCGCGCATCAGCAATGTGGCGATGATTTCTTCCGGCGTGCAGAATTTGTTTTCCACCAGCACCTGTCCCATCGGTTTTTTTGATTCTTCCTGCAAAAGCATGGCTACTTTCAGATTCTCGTCGGAAAGAAAACCGCGATGCTGCAAAACTTCGCCCAGCCTGTCCTCATGCTGTTCCATTTTGTCGCGCCAGACGCGCTGTATTTCGATGGCCAGACGAACGGCCGCTTGCGAACATCCGGCGACGGCCTGCAAAATCTCTCCTAGCGCTTTTCGCCCGCTTCGTTGAGTGCTAATTGCTTCCTCGAGTTTTTTCTGATCCACCCTGCCCTGCGCAAGCAAAATACTGCCGATCTTTTCGATGCCTGTTTTTTTCAAACGGCGCGCGCCGTCTTGAATGTACAGGGTGTCGTCCACCTGCTGCGCACTGCAGGTTCCCATGGCGACCAGGATCTGTCCGAGCATTTGCCGCCCGCGTCCTTGCACCTGATAAGCGTGTTTTAGTTGCTGCTCGTTAATGCGCTGGCGAGTGAGCATCCAACTGGCCAAATTGTTGTCCTCAATTTCCCCTTGGAAGGCATGCCAGCCGTTGTTTTTCTTATATTCACTGAGATCTTCTTGCGAGCAATATCCGAGTGCATGCAGCACGGCGCCTATGGGCTGTCCCGAGATGTGCTGGCGATGCAATGCGTCGGTGAGCGATTCTTGATCGATTACTCCGCGCTTGACCAGCAGCTCACCGATCAAACCAACCTCCGATCCGCGCGCTTCGCGGACGGCGTTTTGAATGACCAGGCTTTCCTCTATGTCCGTCGCTGTGCAGGCACCAATGGCGGTGAGGATTTCTCCAATTGTGCGTTCGCCTTCTTTTTTGATGCGCAGCGCGTATTCCAATCTGGTGCGCGTAATCTTGCCCATTGTGACCAGAATCTCACCGGCAAGCTCCCACTCGCGCAGAAACGTTTTGCGATCCAATCCGGGCGGATCGAAATTCGCCGGCGTGCGTGTATCCATGCAGGCGCCGAGCATAACTTCCCACGAGCACAACCCGCTCGAGATCAGTTCTTGACCAAGTGTTTGCCCGGCTTTAATTGAGTGAATTACCTTTTCGAGCTCTTCTTCCGAGATGAATCCGTTTTCCACCACGCGGATCGCCACGTACAGCTCAGGTGGTGTCAGGCGCGTGCCGCTTTTCAAAATCGCGTCGAGTTCGTGGCGCAATTGGCTCAGTTTAATCGCATTGGGCGGACCGGTGACGTCGCCTTGCCTGAAGGCGTATACAAAATAGGCTGCGGAGCCGAAGCCGCTCTGAAGCTCGAGGTCGGACAGCATCACGGACGGATAGCAGTTGACCAAAGGAAAAGCGACGCGCGGGGTGATTTGCGACAAACGTCCGTCAAGGATCTCGACAAAGTACCCGTAAGGGTTGATGAAGTAGCGATCGCCGGCGCGCGTGCGCAGGGACAGCCAGGCGTCGTTTTTACGACACCAGGCGCGCAGCAATGGTAAGTTGAACGATTCAGCCACAGCAGTGGAGCGGCTCATTAGTACGGGCGGCAAATGCCGCTCGTTGACAATTTACCCTCGCTGCCTACCCGGTAAGCAGATGTCTGCAAGCACGGTGCTCCTATGCTGATAATAACGGCTCTGTCACAGTCCCCGCCAACGTGGTGCCAGCGGAACCGGGGCTGTGTCTGCTCGTCTGCCCCGACTGACTGCAAGGGCCGGCTGAGCCGTTGAGATGTGTCGGTTAGGCAACGGAGGTTGCATGATTGCTGCAGCGAAACATAAGCCGCGTCGAGCGGCGGATTCGGCAGGGACTTCGGCCGACGAATGCGAGTTCTGGCAAGCCCTTGTCGCTGAGGCGTTCGGTGCTTTTCTGCTCACTTTGGTGAGTGCCATGCCGATTGTCGTCGACGCTTTAACCGGTAAGTTGCAAAACATAGACAAAGTGGCGCCGGCAGGCATGGTGGTGGCTGCCATGATCTACACTCTGGGCAATGTTTCCGGTGCGCATTTCAACCCGGCCGTGACTTTAGCTTTCGCCCTGCGCACCGTTTTCCCATGGCGGTATGTGCCGTTTTATTGGGCTGCACAGCTAGTGGGCGCCACGCTAGCCGGATTGACTGTCTTTGCGATGTTCGGCACCACTGCTCATGTCGGAGCCAACGTGCCGCACATAGGAATAGTCCAGTCTCTGGCGGCGGAAATAATCTTCACCGCCGCCCTCGTGATGGTGATTCTCGGCACCGCCCATGAACACAAACTGGCCGGAGCCAACGCAGCGCTTGCTGTCGGCATGACGATCGCTTTGTCCGGCATGGTCGCCGGGCCGCTCAGCGGCGCTTCGATGAATCCAGCCCGTTCGCTGGGCCCCGCCTTCTTCGGCGACGCGCTGCCCGTCGTCTGGATCTATTTAGTTGGACCAGCAATCGGCGCGGTGCTGGCTGTGCTTCTCACCCGAGTTATTCAGGGACGGCCCAAAGAAGAGGAAGTGGAGACGGCCGCCGGCAAGCGCCGTCTAGAACAAGCGAAGGCGGATAACTAGGCGCACCAAATACGGTGCCGACCAGGTGGCGCGAGGCGCCGCCCTGCATCCTACATGCGGGCGTTTTTCCCGCAGTCCGGACAGAAGAAGAATGTCGGGCTTACCTTGGCGCCGCAGTGCGGGCAATCACGCAACGACAGATCTTCGTCCTTGCTGGGATAACGACCGGCAAGGATTTCCTGGTATTGCTTGGATTCGGACCAGTCCTTGAGCTCTTTGGCGCGATAAACGGGCAGCGGATGTGACAACTGCAGCTCAAAAAAGAACTTATAGAACTTGTTGAGCATGTCGTAATCGAGATCTTCGTACTTGGCACCTTGCTTTAGGAACTCCTCCGTATCCAGCTCTTCGTAGACGGTTTTTGAACCAGCAGTCATCTTCATGTGTGTGGCGATGCATACCTTTACGTCTTGGGTGACAAGCAGCTCTGCGCGATCTGCAGTCAATTCCGACTTGCGGGCCCAATCCATTAACGCCGCCCAAATGCCGATTTGGGCGATGCGGTTGCTCAGCCCGCCAAATGCGCGTATCAACTCGAGCATGAAATAAACGATGGTGCGATAGAGGACATGATTGGCCTTAACGTGACCGAGCTCGTGGCCGATTACGCCCCGCAACTGGTCGTCATCGAGGAGATCGACAAGCGCCGAGTGCAAGACGATGAATGGGCGTTCGACACCGAATGTCCAGGCATTAACGGTGAAGTGATTCATCAGAAACAGATCGGGCTCGTGCATGTCGAGAATGTCGCAGGCTTCGCGCAACAGCTTGTAAACGCGAGGACATTGCTTCGGCGTTACATGGCAAGCCATACCCAGAAGCTGGATGCGCAAATTTTTCTCGAAGCCGAGTTCAATCATCTTTTTGAACAGCTTGTCGATAAATGGAATCTTGCGAACTGTTTCGAGCGCCGCTTTATCGAGCGGATGCTCGAAGGCATTTGACGACAGCCTGGGGAACCGCTTGCGAGTTTTCTCTTGAACTGTGCTCATCCCGCCTCCCGAAATTTGATCTTCTCTTCTCTTTCTACCACCTCGGCATGCCTACGCGCCTGCTAGAAACTACAAATTCAGGATCTCAAGGCCGCGGCCGCCGACCACGGCGAGTTTGCCCTTGATTGCCACTGCCGAGGCGGCTTCCAAGACCGGGAAGGTGGCGACTACTTTCGGAGCGGCGCTATTGGAAAGATCGACGATGGTAGCCAGGTCCTTGCCCGTATCACTACGCCCGACTACAACCGCCTGGTTGGGGCTGGCGGCAATGGCCACGGCATCCTGCGGCAAATCCACAGATCCGATTGTGGGCAACTCGGTTTTAGTCGTATTAATTGTGAGCAGAAAGCCGCGTGACGAGGAGTCAACGGCAGTCATCACCGCTTTGTCGCCAAGTAAGGCGATGTCACGGATGGCGAGATTCGGAAAGATGCGGGTTCCTAATTGAGACTGCTGACCGCTTGCCATATCGTAAAGGGCCAATTCATTGAGCCCGCTTACCAGCAAATTTCCGTCCAACGCCGACCCCATCCGGTATACACCGGATAAAGTTTGCGAAGGCTCGGCGGATAACGTTTGCGAAACGGACACCGGTGTTACGGTAGTGGTTTTGTCGCCGGCAGCTAGAACGTAGGCTTTGTGGCGCCGGGCATCATAAGCCAGCTTCTGTCCGGAAATCTTTAGAGTCGCCACCACATCTGATGGCTTATCGACGTGCCGAAGCGTCAGCGCATCGCGGGCAAAAACGAGAAGCAAATCGCCGGCTGAAGCTACCGAGCGCACGACGCCGGGGACATCGGCTGTACCGGCCAGTGCCGGATGTTCAGGCGAGGATACGTCGTAGACTTTGATGTCTGAGCCGCCCAGGACGGCCGTGTTACCGGCGAAAGCTACTGAAGCTACAGGCAGCCGCGGAATAGTGTGACTATAGGTATACTCCCAGCCGTTGTTGCGGATGCTGAGCAGCTGAACACTGCCTGATTCCGCGGCTATGTAGGCCTCTTTGTCGGTTGCCGCCATGCGCGCTTTCGAGCTGACCATCTGGTTGCCCGCCGGTAGCACCACCGCTTCTCCCGCCGAGAGCGCCAGTCCCTTGCCCACGGTGAGCGGCAGCACCACCGTCCTGTCGGCGCGATTGCCGAGCACCAGCAGTTGTCCCCGCTGGGCGGTCATGTCCTCGATGTCGGAGAGCGGCAATTTTTGCCCTGATACCACATGTGGTGTCGGATGCATCGCCAGCAGGCGAATGTCCGCTGACTGGCCGGCGCTCTGTCCTGCCAGCGCCAGCATATCTTTGATGCGGGCCATCGTGGAATAGGTGCCCTCCAGCTTGAGAGTGGCCACCTTTTGCGGCGCGCGCGGGTTGAACATATTGAAGACGTCGACGGTCGTGCCGCCGGCCGCTGGCTCGAGCACGACGAGCTGTCGTTCTTGATAATCCAGGGCAGCTATTGATTGCTGTACGTCCAGGGTCGCGATCGGTTCTTTCGCTTCATCTTTTGTGCGTTTCGAGCTAAGGTTCAAAATCAGGATCTGGTTTTGACCGTTCTTGTCCGTGCCACCGACTGCCACGAAGTCGCCGAAGGCCGCAATCGCTGTCGGCTCCGTCAAGTACAAGAGCGGGATGCGAGCACTGACTGCCGGCTCGCCGGGTTGTGACAAATTGACGATTGCCACTGAATATGTTTGTTCGCTATCCGAATCTTGAGCAGTAAGCGCGAAGACATGGTGCTGGCTCAACGTCAAATCTATGACCTTCTTGCCAAGCCCGCTCAGCTCGCCGATTACCTGCGGACCACGCTCTTTCTTGAAATCGACGATCGCCAGTCGTCCTGACTGCGCGCACAACAAAGCATATCCTTTGGAGGCGTCGAGGATCTCGATAAAGTCGGGTGTAATGGCGGGCGGCCATTCTTCTCTTGCCAGGGTGTGGGGGCCCAGCCCCATCTTCTTGTCTTGAGGAGCGCGTTTCTTGGCAAATACGGACTGAGGGACAAGCAGCAGGGAGACGGTTGCTGCAAGGAAAAATCGGCGAGAAAGCATCTTGGGTTAGGGAATGTTCCTGACGAAACCAGCGATGACCTGCAAAATTACCATAAGTATCATAGGTGAGAAGTCAATTCCACCCATTGCAGGCAGGACGCGCCGCAACGGCTCGCACACCGGACGAACTGCCATATCGAGAGCTTTGAACGGCTGATCGTACCAGCGAATATTCGGGAACCAGCTGAGCAAGCACCAGACGAGCACGATAAACGAGTAAAGCTGAATAAGGCTCAGCAGGACCATGCCTAAAGAAAAACCCACGTGATTCACCTTACTTAACTGGATCGTCCTTATCGAATGATTGTAACATTTGAGCCCGCGCCGTGCAGCGTATTAACCCTGTATTTCCAGGCGACAGGCCAATCGTCAATTGAAGAAAAGTCGTTTTCTCACCAAAGAGCAAGAGTTGATTGCCGCCATCAAGGATTGGACGGGCGAGCGTCTGATCGGCGATGATTGTGCGCTTTTGCCTTACGGGCAGCTGGTTACCAATGATGCGCTCGTCGAGGGCACTCACTTTCTCGTGCCTGAAATGAGTTTCGAAGATCTGGGCTGGAAGTCGCTGGCGGTCAATCTCAGCGACATTGCCGCGGCTGCCGGACGCCCCCGGTACGCAGTGGTCAGCCTGGTGCTTCCTTCACATATCGGCAAACCGCAGTTGCGAGAGTTGTATGCCGGCATGGTCGATTGTGGGCGCGCGTTCCATTGTCGCATCGTTGGCGGCAACCTGGCTTCGGGGCGACAAATTGTTGTCTCCACAACCGTCATTGGCGATGTACACGAAAAGGGAGTTATGGCGCGCAGCGGCGCTTGCGCCGGCGACATTATTATCGTCACCGGCGATTTCGGCGCATCGGCTGCCGGGCTGTGGATGCTTCAGCATAATCAGGCGGGCTTTTCCTACTGTCTGCAGCGGCATGTGCGCCCTGCGCCTCGACTTTGTGAAGGCTGGTTTTTGGTGCGGCAAACAGCCGGACGCGGCGCCATGATGGACACCAGCGACGGACTGGTCGACGCTCTGGTGCAAATCGCGGACGCCTCGGCGGTAAGCATGGAAATCGACGAGGCGATGCTGCCGATTGCTGATGAGACACGCAAGGTTGCGCGGCTGGCCAAAGCGGATTGTCTCAATTGGGCGCTTTATGGCGGCGAGGACTACGAGTTGGTCGCCGCCGTCAAGCCGGAAGACTGGCAGGCAATGCAATCCTCGTCCGACTGCCCGTTTCGAGCTATCGGCAAAGTGACAGCCGGTGACGAGGTTGGGTTGCGCCTATCGGACGGCAGTCGGCAGACGTTGTCACTGGAAGGCACCTTCGAACATTGGCGATAAACCGCAATATCGTAGCGCGACGGCAGCCCGCCGGCAGAGCTTCACAGTAGGTTCCTAAACTTTCTAGAGTAAGCTATCCTTGCCTGCAGGAAATCCGTTGTGGGCTCGTGGCCCACGTTAAAGAGGCCGCCGATGACCGAACAAAACTTGCAAACTCGTCTATTGGATGGCACGGCCACGGCCGCTGCCATTCGCGAAGATCTTGCCGCCGAGATTACAAAACTGACCGCCAACGGATCGCGCCGCCCTGGTCTGGCTGTAGTAATCATCGGTGACGATCCGGCCAGCCATATCTACGTAAAAAACAAAATTGCCGCATGCAAGAAAGTCGGCATCGAGAGTTTTCATTTTGCGTTTCCGGCGGACGTGACACCGGATGTGGTGCTGAGAAAAATCTTCGAGCTCAATGAGGATACCAGTGTCGACGGAATTCTCGTGCAACTGCCTCTGCCCAAGCATCTCAACACCGAGGAGATTCTTGCCGCCATCTCTCCGGAAAAAGATGCCGACGGCTTGCACTCCTTCAATCTCGGATTGCTGACGGCCGGCAAGCCCGGGCCTCGTCCCTGCACGCCATCAGGCGTAATTGCCATCCTCAAGCGCTATAACGTGGAGATGGCCGGAAAAAATGCAGTCGTCATCGGCAGATCCAACCTGGTCGGCAAGCCGGTGGCATTGATGCTCTTGGAGCAGCATGCCACCGTCACCATCTGCCACAGCCGTTCGCAAAATCTGGATCAAATAGCGCGAAACGCGGACATTCTGGTGGTGGCAGCAGGCAAGCCGCACCTGGTCAAAGGCTCATGGATAAAACCGGGCGCCGTCGTCGTGGATGTGGGCATTCACCGCAGCACCAACGATGCCGGTGAAAGCAAACTGATTGGCGATGTTGATTTCGATCAGGCGTCCAAGGTGGCGTCGATGATTACGCCTGTGCCGGGCGGAATTGGGCCAATGACGATCGCAATGTTGCTTTCCAACACACTCGATTCGTACAAGCGGCGAATGAATGGTCCTGCGAAATAACAGAATTCATCTGTGAGACGAGGCAAGCTAGCGTGTCAGAGGCTCCAGCAAAAACACCGTTGCCGATTTGGGCGAAGCTCAGCCTGCTGATATTTTTCGTCTCGATGGCCGCTATCATCGGCGGACTGGCGATTGGTGCCGCGTGGGTTGCACAACTGCCCGTCGCTGCGCGTGATCCAGTAGAGATGGACAAAGTCGTGCGGCGCTTCGGG
>DATNQY010000232.1:0-17400 GCA_036703785.1 Candidatus Obscuribacterales bacterium | reverse complement strand
GGACATGCAGCCTCCTCTCGCGCGTCCTCCTCTTCCTTCGAGCCGATGTCCAATCAGGAATTCGGTGAAACCCCGGGACACACTTTGCCGGTCTTATCCGGCAGCGCGGCACCGCCCGCTGAATCCGCTGCCCAAGCGCCGGCTGCCGACATCGGACTGGCGGCTGATTCGCCGATTAGCCAGCAGCTTTGGCAGGACGAGAATGACCCGGACGACCTGAGCTCCCGTCACAAATCGTTCCATACCGACGTCAACTTCGATGTGCCCGCCGGTGCACCGGCTTCGCCTCAGCCGGCCGTGAATCCGGCGGTTATGTATGCTCCGGCGGTCGGCGCCGGAGCCAATTTGTTGTCCTCCGCTGCTGCGCCGGGAGGCACAGGCGGCCAGCCCTCCGGACAGCATCCGTCCATGCCTGCCCCGGGCATGGCATTCAGCTTCTCGCCGAAATCGCCAACCGGCGAGGCTGCTGCCGACGCTGCACCGGCGCCCGTTTCCACAGCCGCATCGTCTGCCGCCGCATCCGGTGCCGAGCTGCCCGCAGCAACACCAGCTACCGCCCCGTCCCAGGCACCGGATCCCTCGACTTTCGATTTCTTCGCAGCTAGCAAGAAATCACCACCCTCACAAGCACAATCAACAACCAAACCAGCCAAGAGCGCGGCAGTCGGCGAGCCCGAGTCCAAAGCGCAGCTGCAAACCCCGGTGTCCGACCAGCCGGCAAACGAGCCGGAGATCGACATTCCGGAAGGCGTGCCGGCGGTAGTGGCGAAGGCGCTTAAGGCAGCCGCCCAGGCGCCCAAAGCACAGCCGGCAGATGAAAACCCCGGGCTGAAGGACGAAGAAAGTCTTTTCCCCGACGAGTCCGTCAATCGCAAGAAAAAAGACGAGTCCGCGAAAAAAGATGATGACGATGACGAAACACAAGCTGTTCGTCGTTTCCGCCGCACCATCAATCAAGGCGATCAGCCGCCGGCGCCGGAGCCGGCCAAGAGCCATTTCGAAATCGCCGGCATGAAATTCTCAAGGATGAAAGTGATCTCGGGAATCCTCGCTCTGTTCATCGGTGTTCCCATAATGCTGCTGCTGGTCAACTTAGTAGGCGCCACATTTTCAAGCATGACGCAGGGCGGCGCCGGGGGGATACCTTCGCTCAACGGTCGCTGGGATTTCGGTGTGCTCGACACCAAAGGTCGCACCGTCAAAAACGACCTGATGATTTCCCAGAGCGGCTCGAACTTCACGGGACAGGGTTTTGAACCTGGCTACCGCTACATAGTGCAGGGCGTTTACCAATATCCAAAAGTGCAGTTCGTCAAGCAATACATCGACCAATCGTCCCAGCCGATCAAAGAGGCCAAGCCGGTCACATTTGTCGGACAAGTAGACTGGGTAAATCCCAATCCAGGTCAAGGAGCCATTCCCTGGCGCGTGCACATGTCTGGAGTCTGGCAGTTGCAGCGCAGGGTCGGCTACGGCTGGCGCGGACAAATTCTCACGCTATCCAACAAGTGGGAAGCAGGATTGGTGCAACAGACAGCGCCGCCTGCAGGTGGCAGCAGTAGCCCGGCATTCAGCATGACCGCGGGCATGCCTCAGCCTGCCACCGGGCAAACCAACTGGATTACCGATCTGCTCGGCGTGCCTGGTCCCAACAATCACAATTGGGCCGGCTTCTTCGCGCGCATCGCCGGCTTCCTCCTGCTCATCGGTCTGGTCCTGGTTTTCTGTTCGTTGAAGTTGTTCGGTCCGGCGGGATTGATCAACATCTGGGCGAAGAAAGAGTACATTCCGTCGCAGTACAGGTCGCAGCACTACAGGGTGGTCAAGGAATTCGGCAAGCCGTTGCGTGCCGGCGGGCTGCCCTTAGGCACGCGCGCCGATTGGAATATCACCAAGTTTTGGTGGCCGCGCCTGCTGTCCATTCCACCCGAGCTGCGCGTAGCCAACCCGCATATTCTCGTCTTGGGCGCCGGATCCAAAGGCAAGAGCCGGCTGCTAGCCAGCATGGCCGCCCACGACATCGAGGCTAACGACCGGGCAGTCGTGGTCATCGATTCCGACGGCGGACTGGTGGATATGCTTATCCACTGGATGGCCTCGCATCATAAGGGCAAAGAAATCTCTAAGCGCGTCGTCATCGTTGACCCCACGCATGGTGGCAACGGACTGGGCTACAACCCGCTGGAATATCCTGATGACGGTGATTTGCAGAACGCGGCCTCATCGCTGGTCTTCGGCTTCAAAGCCATTTATACCGAGCCGCCGGGCGCTCAATCGCAGTGGAACCAGCAGACAGCGGATATCTTGAGAAACTCGGCAATTCTGCTGATGGCCAACGGCAAGACGTTGGTAGACTTGCCCGTTCTTCTATCGGAAAACGATTTCCGCGACGTCTTGCTCGAAAAAATCGAGCGCCAGAAAAACGATAAAGCCGAATACACGGCCCTCGTCGAGGCCTGGGCGAGATACAAGCGCATGGCAAGAACCGACCAGTGGATCAACTGGATCGAACCGATTCTCAACCGCGTCAACCCGATGTTGGGCGACCCGCGCATCCGCCCGATTTTGACCAGGCCAAAAGGCGATCTCAACTTGAAGGAAATCATCAACGAGAAGAAAGTCCTTCTTGTGAAGGTGCCGCAAGGTCACATGGATCAAAATGCGAACTTACTGGGCAGCTTGCTGGTCACCGGTCTCAAGCAAGCAGCCTTGTCGCTATCGCTAAAATCGTCTTCAAAACGCAATCAATGCGCTCTTTATCTCGACGAATTCGACAGCTTCATTGAGAAGGAAACCTTCGATACCATTACGTCGGAAACCAAAAAATTCCGCATTGGTATCATTGGCGCTGTCAAAACGCTGCAAGGCATGCCCGAAGACTACCGCAATCAGATCATCATCAACGTCGGCACCATGTGTATCTTCGCCCTTGGCAAGAAAGACGGCGATATTCTCGGACCTCAGATGTTCCGTGTGGATGGTCGTAAAATCAAAAACCAGACACTGCAGAACATTTTCAACAAGGTCAACACGACGCCACAATTCGAGCTCATCACCGACGAAGAAAAACTAAATATCGACCGCGTGGTCGGACAGGAGGAAAGGACATTCTTCTGTTATCGGGTGGGCACCATCGCCGGTGTCTTTCAGATGAGGTCACCGGAATTCAAAGACGTAGCCGAGAAGGACGTCAACTTCGGTCTTATCGACAAAATGTACGCTCGGTCCATTAAGGAAGACGCGTAGCCCCGTAGGAGCCGAGTTGGTCGTAACAGGCACAACAGCCAGCAAACGACGCCAAAAGCGTGTAAAACTCAGCCAAAGAGGTATTATCTAAAGGGGAAGATAGACTTCCAGGTTCGGAAACATGGTTCAACAAACGATGAACAGCGGTGGCTCAGGTGGCGGTTCCGGCGATCGGAACATTTGGGACGAGCGCATCGCCGATTTGCGCCGGTACGACCTGGACGCGCTCGAAATCGAGCCGGTAACCGGAGACGATCTCGAAAGTTGGCCGCTGCCGGCGCTCACTTTCGTCCGAGTGGACGGCATCCTGCGCACCTGGGACATCGAGCGCGAAAAACAACATCAGCAGCAACAGCCGCAAAACAACAACGATCCCAACCAGCTGCCCAAGCGCATGTACCTCATGGAAGATGCGCTCACGGGCTTGCACAGCCACAAAGCAAACATTGCTTTTCTTTGTCTCGGCAACAAAACCGGCGTCTATTACTACATGGGAATGTCGCCGGTACAATTCAAAGGCAACAACGGCAACCAGGCTCCGCCGACCAATTCCAACCTGGAGTCTTATAAAATTCTGCAGTCGATTCTGCACAGCGTATATAACGGCGTCGACATTCACAAAGAGCCGTTTGCAGGCGATCAAATCAGTCGCATGATAAGCCCGATAGCCAATCACATCGGGGTCGTGCACGGCATCCCGTCATTGAAGAGCACAGGCGGCGACACTCAAGAATCCGAGCAAATCGAACGCCTGGCGTCCGGTTTGCAGGGATTGGAATTCGGCATGTTGACGCTGGCGGTGCCGGTGCCCAAACACCTGGTTACCGATGAGCATTTCGATATTGTCGACCAAATTCAGCGTGCTCAGGAAAACGAAGACTCCGAGAAAAAGCGTCGCATCAAGTACTACCTAGAACTGATGGACGCTTACATGAAGCAAGTTGATTTGGGCATCAACATCGGTCACTGGCAAGTCTGCACTTACTATTTCGCCGCCGACACCTCGGTGTTCATCCGTCTTTCGTCGCTCATCAAGGCGACGTATAGCGATGAGATGAGCAAACCGACACCGATGCGCACCATCGAGATGCACGGACTGAAGCCGCACCTCGAACAGTTTGGACTTTTGCGCAATCCGCGCATTGACAATGCTGTGCAGGAAGGTTCGCTCAACAGCTACCGCTTGCTCACTCCTCTCAATTCGCGCATGCTCTCCGCGTACGTGCACTTACCAAAACGAGAGATGCCTGGATTCAGGGTAAAACGATCCGCCGACTTCTCGCTGGCCGAGATTCCTCCGAAAAATCCGGAGCGCGTGATTGCCGTGGGCAACATTCTCGACAGAGGCGTGGATACCGGCAACCTGTATTACGTCGACGTCGACGCCCTGCAAAAGCACACGATTATATGCGGGGTCACAGGCGGCGGTAAAACCAACACCAGCTTTTACCTGCTGAACCAGCTGTGGAGATACAAGATCCCGTTCATGGTCATCGAGCCGGCGAAATCAGAATACCGGCACATGATGCTCATGTCGGAAACGTTCAAAGGCGTAGGTCAGGTGTTCTCACTGGGTGACGAAACGGTATCGCCGTTCCGACTGAATCCATTCGAGATTATGAAAGGCGTAAAGGTGCAGACGCACCTGGACGCCTTGAAGTCAGTGTTTAACGCCTCGTTTGAAATGTATTCACCAATGCCTCAAGTATTGGAAAAAGCGTTGAATGCCATTTACTCCGTACGCGGCTGGGATCTCGTGCAAAACCGCAACCGCCGCTTGCCACCAGGCGTGGAAGTAGGCGATCCCGACTGTCCGCCGGAAATTTATCCGACGATGAAGGATCTCTTCGAGATTATCGATCCGATTACCGAATCGTTCGGCTATTCCGAGCGCATCGGACCCGACGTGCAGGCAGCCTTGAAAGCCCGTATCGGCTCGCTGCTGATCGGCGGTAAGGGACAGATGCTGAACACCCGCCGCTCCATCCCAGCGGAAACCATCTTCGGCCGCCCCACCGTCATCGAGCTGAAGATGGTATCGGAAGACAGCGAAAAGTCATTCCTCATGGGCATGCTGCTGGTCTTCCTCTACGAATATCGGGAATCTCTTGGACCGCACGACAATCTGCAGCACATCATGCTGGTGGAAGAGGCGCACCGTCTGTTGAAGAACGTGCCTACTTCCCAAAACGCGGAGAGCGCCAACCCGGCTGGTAAGGCGGTGGAATTCTTCACCAACATGTTGGCAGAAATTCGCTCTTACGGGCAAGGCTTCATCATCGCCGACCAAATTCCCAACAAACTCGCTCCGGAAGCGTTGAAGAACACCAACTTGAAGATCATGCACCGCATCGTCGCCACCGACGACCGCGACTCTATGGGTGGTGCCATGAACCTCGACGACGTGCAGAAGCGGCACGTGACTGCGCTGGGAACAGGACGCGCCATCGTTTACGCAGAGAAGATGGAAAGTCCATATCACCTGCAAATCATGTACGACAAGACGGCGTCAGTCCCCCCGCCTGACACACCGGCCGAGTCGGACGGCATTGTGCGCGAAGCCATGAAAGGGCTCAACGTTGTCCAAACTTTCGACCGCCACATGGGTTGCAAATTCTGCTTGCACCGATGCGATTCGGCAATTCTCGATACAGCCAGAGACGTCGCCGACGACACACTTTTCAGGCAGACGTACAACCGGTATGTGCTCTCGACTCTGAAGGACCTGACACAACTGGTTCACTTCCGGGCGCAGATCATTCACGAGATTCAGCGCGTGATTGGCGGACGAGCTCGTTCCGGCAACTTGACCGGTATCACCTGGTGCGCGCTGACGCAAGCGACAGAACGTTATTTCGAGCGCAAGGGCGAAGAAAACTACTGGTTCTACGATCAGGTGCGCGAGCAACACTTGCGCTGGCTGAACCTGCTGCGACCGGCATTTCAACCCAGCGAAGTCAACCGCCGATTGGACATTTCAGTGCTGCGCGAATGGCGCGATGACTTTGTCGAATTACACCGCCGCGATCAAGGACCGCAACCGACCTGCGGACCTTGTACATCCAAGTGCTTGTACCGTTTCGAAGTGTCCGAAATCGTTCGCGATCCGAAAATCAAATTCGACTTCAACTCATCGATCAACCGAAAAGACTCGTCTGCCTCGGATTCTGCTGCATGGTTCTGCCGGCTGCTGACGGAGCGCATGATCGGACAAGGCGACATCGACCTTGCCTATTGTTTGGCTGTGCACCTGATCAAGGATCAACAGCTTTCTACCGACGCTCAGTTAGTGCTCTTGCACAAAGTAAGAACAGCGCTCGAGCAGTTCCAAAACGAAGGCGAGAACCCCGGCGGCGGCGAGCCGGCTCCAGCAGGTGGAGCGCCCGGTGGCTAACGATCCAAGTGCCGACAAGAAGAACAACCAACCCGCCGATCACAATGGGGGCGGGGAGCCGGAAAAGCCCGCGCTTGCAGATGAGCTTGGCGTGCAGGACTTGACGGAAATTCTATTTGCCGAGCATGGGCGCATTTTCTCTGCGGCCGGACGTCAATCGCCAATTGCAGAATTCTCTTCAGAAGGTGTTCTCCTCCATCCGCCCGATCAGCCATTCACACCGGGCCCTCCGCAAGAAGTGATTATCTATAAAAATGACGAGCGCGGTGTGATGCTTAACGAACTCGGACAACCGAGGCAGATTGTCGGTGCCAAGTACAAAGGCATGGCCATCTACACGCTGGTGGAACAGAAGCCTGGTACGGTCAAACACTATGCCGGTTGGTTCGACATAAACAACAAACCGCACAAGCTATATGTTGCCGGACAAGCGCTCACCTCCGACATGGTCTTCCGCATTCGCAACCGTACTCCCGACGGGGAGATCGGCGTGTTCGCCGAGATCACTACGGACTAATACTACTTCTTGTTGAACTTCAGACAGTAATTGGTCCAGTTGCTGGTGATGTCGTTTTGCGCCAGTTCTACGGCTGCAGCAGCCGGCAAATCGATGCGGATGGTTCTGCGATCGCCGCTGAGTCGGTATTCGTGCCTGAGGGAAACATCTTCATAGATCTCGTAACTAACGACAGGCACCCAGGTGTCGCCTTGTTTGGATTCCAGACGCAGCTTGAATCCGGCAGTAAGGTCTTTCGGATCGCCAGCTTGCAGAACCCGAGATGATGCACTGCGCTGATTGAGGATTTTATAGCCGGGCTCGCAGGGATCGACGGCCTTCAATCTGGCGCTCGAGACTCTTTGTTTTCGGCCTTTGGCAGTTTCCGCTCCGGCTGCGATCGCCTTAACACCGGCATACGAAACATCGAGATCCGGAACCGAGTTTGCCGGTTCTTGCTTCGGACTGGCGCTTGTGCCCAGAAAGGCGTCCACTTCCTCTTGCATGGGCAAAGCCAGTACCTGACCGCGTTTGAGACCGACCAGGGGATTGCCTTTGTCATCAACTCCTGTCGACAAGCCGTTAACTTCGGCCAGCAACCTCCACAGTTTCACATCTACCAGTGCCGGATGTTTCATGGCTATCGACTTGAGTGTGTCACCAAGGCGGACGACATAACGCGGCTTATGTTCTTCCGCAGGTTGTTTGGTGAGCGGCCCCAACATGTTCTCAACGTTCTGACGACGCGTCGCATAAATCTGGCGCGCGGCGTCTTCTAGTCCCGCCGCGATCTGTTCCGTGTCTATGGCGGGAGCGGTGCCAGGCACCAGTCCGGGCAAGGGGGCCGGTGGAATCGGCGATCTTGTTACTTGCGGTGGTTGGGCCTGTGGCGGCGCGTCGGCTCCGGCATCGGTGCCGGCATTCCAGTTGGAGCCGAATCGAGCGGAGAGTTCGTCTTCCGCGTTGGCAAACTTCGTGCCACCAGCGGTGGTGGCGGCCGGCTGACCACCCTTTGAGCCGCCAGTCATCAGCTTGACACGATAGTCCTTAATATCAGTGGTTGTCGGCAACCAAATGATCAAGCCGGGCTTCAGCTGCGGCACATTGCGACCGGCTTCCAGCTTGCTGGGAATTACCGTCTTGTTGATATCGTAGATTAAGCCGGCCAATGATTTGTCGCGCAACATCTTTATGGCGATGCTTTCCAGAGTGTCGCCTTCCTTGACGATGTACTTAACGCGCTGTTCTTGATCCCGCTTAGCCTTTTCAGCGGCAGCCTCTTCTTCCGCTTCTTTGGCGTCTCTTGGACCTTTCTTACCGGCAAGCATAGCCATGATTGCTGCGGATTCTGCCTGCTCTCGTTGTTTACGCGCGTCGTCTTCCGCTTTGTGCAGCCGAGCGTCCTCTTCGTCCTTTTGGCGGCGGGCTTCTGCTTCCTTGACCTTCTCATCCTGCTCTTTGTTCGGCGGCATTTGTCCTTTGTCATCGAGCTCGGGTTGCCCCGGATTCTTAGCGGTGTTCGCTGAAGCTGCTATTTCGTTAGTACGCTCAATAAGATTGTCGACTTTCGCCTGGCGGTCGCCGGCTTCAGTACGCACCGGCTCCGGTTTTATTTCCGGTCGCAACTCCGGTCTCAAGGCGTCAGGCCGTACTGCATCCTGCCGCATGGCCTCAGGCTGCAAGCGCGGCTCGGGCCGCACGGCGTTCGGTTGCGACGCATCCGGTCGTTGAGCGGCTAGCGGATCGCCCGGCAACTGCGGACGTCCTGTGCGGTTGAGAAGATCGGCAAGCTACGCTCCACCGACTGCAGCGCCGCCGATGGCAACAAAATCTTTCGCTACGTTGGAAGTCGATTGCTGATCGCCGAAATTGCGTGCGATTAAAGAAGCGGCATCCAGGGGCCGATTCGCTGCATTGGTGGCAAGGGTTAGAGTGGTACGATCGGCGACTATCGAGCGCGTGGTGCCACCGAGGGTCAAGTCCAGGAAATCACGCAGACGAGCTGCGGTAACCGGGTCAAACTTACCGTCGAGACGCAACGGTGCATTCGTATTTGCTTGATCTTGAATCATGGTTTGCAGGCGTCCGAAGGCAGACGGCCCGATGTTCTGTACGAGCTGTTGCAAGCGCATTGTTTGCTGCGCATCACCCTCGACAGGCACTTTGCCTTTTTGGGCTAATTGCAGTGCATCGACAGCCGCTTGTCTCGAGGTCGCGTCGTTAAGTCTGGTTGCCACCAGCGTCTCAAGCGTTTGCGGCGGTCTGCTGGTCGGCGATGGGGCGACGGCGTCGTGAGTGGTGGCAACGTCCGGCTTAGCCCTCGCGACATCCATCTGCGCCTTGCCTTGCAAAACTGTTTCCACAGGTTTGATTTGCGGCTGGTCGGTGGGCCGAGTGAGTGGTGAAACAGTCTTCGGCTGAGCCTCTGTTTGCTCGCGTGTCGGGTGCTGGGCGCGCAGAGGATCGTTCTGAGCGGTGCGAACGACCTGATCAACCGGTGTTACCTTCGGCGCCTGCTCGGCTCGCTGCTGACTCTGCGCGGGACGCACCGCATCCGGCTGCGTCGGGCGAGTGGGCTGAGGCTGGACAGCCGGTTCGTGTATTCTTTCGGCAGGCTGCAGAGCCGGACGTTCTGCTTCTTTCTGCACCGGTTCGATGGCTTTCTGCACCGGTTCGGGCGCTTTCTGCACCGGTTCGGTGACTTTCTCCTGCGCTTTCTGGACAGCCTCTTGTGCCCTGGCGGGTTGCTGTTCTGGTCGCACCTGGTCGGGTCGCTGGGCGCCACCATTGGCGGTGCCTTCCGGCCGTTGATAGCCAAGTTCTTTAAGTATGGCCGCCGCGCGCCAGTCTTTTTCCGCCTGGCGTTGCAGCTCGTCGACCATCTTCGGATTGGCTTCCAGTTGCGTTTTTATCTGTCCGAGCAACTGAGGGTTGATGCTGACCGGCTTATCCGGTGCCGCTGGGGCACCCTGCATGCGTTCTCCTTGCGCAGAAGGCTGCGGTCGCTCTGCTGCCGGAGACTGTGGCGAGCGTTGACCCTCAGGCGCGGCCATGGGCTGCGGACGGAATTGCACTCCTGCATCTGCTGTACGGTGTCCGCCGAGCTCGCCGTCGCCTCGGAAAGCAGCCGCGGGCGAAGGCTCGCGCATGATCGGAATCGTCTTATTTTCGCCGTCGCCTCCGAGCTGCCGGATCCCCGTGTAGCCGGTGTCGCTTTTCGTGAATTCAAAACGCTGTCCGGCATGCTGAGGATCGTTGGCGTAGAAATATTCTTTGCCGCTTTCCGGATTCATATAGCGGAAGCCCTGATACTCCTGTCCGCCGGCGTTTAGCTTCACCGTTTCGACAGCCGGCCGACTGTCGGACATGTTCGCTTGTACGACGTATTGTCTGGCCTCAAAAGAAGAGGAGCCGACGTTTTGTCTGGCGAAATTCTCTTCGGCTATATGTGAAACCGGGCGCAGAATATCCGTGCCATTAAGGTGCACATCCAGTGAGTTTTCGGCCATGGATGCGTACGTCGGCCGCGCTGCCGTGGCGACAGAGCCTGAGTCCGTGCGCTGTTGGGCCGAGGCCGGCAGCGGACGCGAAGTGTCGCGAGCCTCGACCACAGCCTGAGCCAGTGTGCGATCGGTCGCTTTGCTCTGGATTTGCTCGGGGCTCTGCTGTTTTTCGACTTCAGTTTTTTCGACTGGCTGATTGGTTTGCGTGGTCATGAACGACTCCCAAAAACGCCCGAGCGCTCGATTTACCGGCTTGTTAGTAAGCGGTTCGCACCGAAAGCGATGACGACCGTAGGATACATAAATAGGCTAGTAAGCCTTGAAAATGATAAGGCTCTAATAATATGTTGTCAATATAGCTGCGGTATTAGCGGGAGACGCACAGCCTGGCGCGCCCATTAGCCGTCGGCGCGTAGCCTGTTTGCAGTTGCCCGTAAGAGTAATAGCTGGAAGCTGGCTGCCGGGCTGAAAAGGCCTCCGGCGCCCCATAGGCCGTCGGTACGCTCGCGGTTCCATAAGCCGAATATCCGCCGGCCGGCACGCCGTAAGGACTGACGGCCGAAACTCCCGCGCTCGGGGTCGCCATCGTGCTACCGTATCCGGTACCAGCCATGCCGGCCGGATTATACATTTGCGCCGCACCATTGGCGGTGGCAGCCGACATGTACTGCGAAGCATAATTTTGCATCGCTTGTGATTGCGCTTGCGCATAAGCTTCAGTGCCGTAGCCGGCGGCGGGTGCAGCTTGTTGAGCCGGCGCCGGCTCCCTCGCTGCCACGCTATTGCTGGGCGACGATTCACTGTGGTGGACGTTATAAACGATCCACAACCAGAAGAACGAGCTGAACACGAGCAAGAAGAACACCATGAACGGACGTTTATCGACACGCATCCAAAACGCCGGGCGCTTTTCGCCCTGCATTGCCTGGTTCCACGTCGGGGACTGATCCGGGTGGTGACCAGCGCCGGCAACGCCATGATGGTGACCATGCTGTCCCAAGCCTAACGCGTGCAACACGTGGCCGACCAACGTACCGTGGTGTCCGCCGCCGCCATGTCCGATGCCGGAATGGCCGCCGTGTCCGCCATGGCCGAAGCCGGAATGACCACCGCCTCCATGTCCGAACCCGGAATGACCACCACCACCGCCAAACCCGCCGTGACTCATCAACAAGTCCCTCTTACCGACTTGTCAATTGTAGTTGTGGCCGCCGCCCAGGCGTTGCCGGCAGTGGGGATTCCCGCAATTAATATTATTGTTCAGTGCGCTCGGGCCACAGCTGCGGCCACGCCTTTGCGCAGTTCGCCGGACTCGGAGGCAGGAGCACCGCAGCTGAGGGCTACTCTGAAGGCATGGGCCGCACCTTTGTAATCAGCCAACTTATAAAGGCAGTTGCCCAGACCCTTCCACGATTTCCAATCACGTGGATTTAACTGCGTCGCTTTGCGAAAGCTCTGCGCGGCTATTTCGGTTTGCCCGCTTAACTTCAGTGCCAGTGCCAGATTGTAGTGGTAGTGGAAATCCGCCCCGTAAATAGCGATTGCCTCGCGATACTTGGCGATCGCTTTGTCATAGTCCCTGCCTTCTTTGGCGATATTTCCCTCGGCATAAAAGCCGTTGGCTTTGAGCCATTCAGATTTCGATCCGACGCCCGGAAATCGCCCTTGAGCCGACCCAAAAGAGTGACTGCACAATTGTGCAGTCAAAACTGCCAGAACTAACATCCACTGCCGTTTTCCCAAGATTTAATCCACCTCCTGTCGAAAGCTTTCGCGCCGCTGTGTATTACCTACCACGACTTACCACGGCAACCCAAAAACTTGCTATCGCCCGGCTAGTCGTCCCACTCAACCAGTCCATATTGGGGCAACCTAGATATGACATACTCCATTGCAGGGACCCTGATGCAAATCAGGCAGGCCGGAATCCGCCCATCTGCAACTCTCTCACAACTGGACGAACAAATCGTTTCCAGACGATTGCTCGACCGACTCAATAATTGCGCCGATTCGTCGAAAGCTGCCGGTGAGGCGCCATTGCCGAAAGATAAGGCTGCCAAACTAAATCAGGCGACGATCGCTCAAACTTTCCGTATAGCCACGCTGGGTCTAGCAACCAGAATAGTGACGGCATGCAAGTCACATACTGGAGAGTTTGAGGCCTTCTTGCAAGTTTACGGCATCAGCGGCTGGCTTACTGTTTGCACTTACGAGTTCAGACAAGGGCGTGGTCGCAGAAAAATGTACTATGCCAGCGGCGCGATGCGCACCATGCAGGTGGACTTGCCGGCAAGCAGCCTGCTCGAGATGGCCGGTGAGGACTTCCACCGCAACTGGACAGCGTATTACGAAGAGTTCTTGCACTCCTCCAGCGCCGATTATAGACAATTGGTCTTCCCGGCCTAGGCACCGCCTGTGGTGCCAACTGCCAGCAACTGCCTCACGCGTTCCATTACATCCTCGACAGCGATCGTTTTCATGCAATCGCCCGCGGCGCCGCCGTCATTGCGTAGGCAATGTTTAGCTCCTATGCATTTGCACCGATCGGCAACGCTTATGCCAATCTGGTCCATGCGGTACGGCCCCGTGCGTCGCGCGTCGGTAGGACCCATGAGGCAGATCACCGACTTACCCACTGCCGCAGCGATGTGAGCCGGCCCGGTGTCGGCAGAGACCACGAGCTTGGCCCGACTGAGAAGGGCCGCGGTTTGCACGAGCGACATTTTCCCCGCCTGATTGACGCAGCGCGCGCCGATTTGAGCGGCTACGGCATGGCAGGTATCTTTGTCGTCTTCGCCTCCGACGAGAGCTAATTTCGCCACTGTCCCGTTAAGCAGCATTTCGCCCAGTTGCGCCCAGCAGTCGACCGGCCAGGCGCGATTGGGGCGGTGCTTGCCCACGCCGGGCACCAGGGCGATATATTCTTGGCCGCGGCCGAGGTCCTCGTCGTGATCCCACTCGCACAAGAATTCTTGCGGCGGCGTAAGAACTGGACGTGATTGTTCGCTTGGTTGTATATCCAAAGGCTCAAGTGTCGCCAGATAATTGTCCACGAGGTGGCTCCACGTGCGGCGGTTCTTCTGCTTGCGAAACGTCAGCACTCTGGCACCGGAAAACAGGCTGACCAGGCGAGTTCGCAAAGAGCCGACCAGATCGACTATGAGGTCGGGGTTCTGGTCGCGAACTTGCTGCACCAATCTTTTCAGTGCTGTATATCTACTCCACTCCGTGAAAACGTCAATTGCCAGTGACAGCTCAAGCAACGGAAACAAACTAGGGTGAGTGAGGTAAACAATCTTTGCGGCTGGAAATTTCTTCTTGAGCGCGCGCGCAACCGCCGTCCCCATGACGGCATCACCGATGGCGGCTGGATGTATAACAACTATCGTTTGATATACCGGCATGCTTGCCTGTATTTTTGCCACGACCCGTTTATCTGCGCAACGGCAGGATATCGCATATACACCGTCGTTATTCTTGCCAAGCTTTGGACTTATCTAATATAGCCGGGCAGCAGTCCAGGCTTGCATTGCTATTCGCGCCTTCACATATCATAATTAGCGGTGGTATTCTCAGGATCGTTTTTTATGCCTGCTGACGACGGATTTTTTGTCTTAGGATGGCCGCAGCCCACGGGCAAGGTGGCGGTGCTCTGCCGCTCGCGCGGCATGAATCCCGGCCCCGCCTATTGCTGGACCAAGCGCGAAGCCATCCAGCTGCGCACAAAGCTCGCCAACGACCGCCGCGGCGAAAGCAATCCGGGCGCGCGTCGCATCATCCGCCAACTGCTTGTCTACAAATATTTGCTGCACCAGCCATTGCCATGGCGCTCAGGCGACCTGTGGGTCTACGCCGACTACAACTTCCTCGAACCGGTTGAAGCTGCCGGCTAGGCTTTAAGAACACCCAAAGTGTCTGTCCATAACCCGTCCTTAACCGATGCCGGCATACACTCGCCTCTGAAAAAGAGACCCGAGGACTCACGCAGCGGATGAATATCGACACAGTCGTAGCAGTAGTAGCGATCGTTTTGGCGCTCGGTTTTGACTTCGTCAACGGGTTCCACGATACAGCTAATGCCGTGGCCACCGTCATTTATACGAAATCACTCAAACCCACAGTCGCCATCGTGATGAGCGGCGTGCTGAACTTCCTCGGCGCGGTGCTAGTCGGCACAGCGGTCGCCAAGGTCATTACCAAGATCATCCCGGCAGAGCACGCCACGTTGCCGCTCGTCGTGGCGGTGTTGTGTGCCGCGATTACGTGGAACCTGATCAATTGGTGGCAAGGATTGCCCGTGAGTTCGTCGCATTCTCTTATTGGTTCCTTGTCTGGGGCCGGATTGGCCGCAGCAGGGACAAGCGGAATAGCCTGGCACGAGCTCGAGAAGGTTGGATTGGCCCTCTTAATCTCTCCTCTGGCCGGCTTTGCCGGCGGCGCCCTTCTCACCTGGTTGGCTCTGCTCGCCTCCAAAGAGAAGGACAATCCAGGCAGCACCAGGCAACCCCACCCGAGGATAATGCGTTGGCTGCACGTATTGGCGAGCGCATCGGTAAGCTTTAGCCACGGCGGCAATGATGGTCAAAAAACCATGGGCATCATTACCTTGATACTCGCTACACACTTCGCGTCATACGGCTTCAAAATCAATGTCGTGCCGCTCGCCGTCATAGCCTGTGCGGCTCTCGCAATCGGGGCAGGAACCATTATCGGAGGCTGGCGCGTGATCCGGACGGTCGGTACAAAGATTAGCCGTGAACGCCTGAGCCACTCCCAAGGATTCGGTGCATCCATGTCCACGGCTATTATCATCATGATTGCTTCGCATCTCGGTGCTCCAATTAGCACCACACACACCCTCAGCTCAGCGGTTGCCGGTGGCACGCTGCCGGTTTACGGACCGGAAAAACTGAATACTAAAACAATGAACTTGATCGTGATGGCCTGGGTGCTTACCCTGCCGGTAGCAGGGACCTTATCCGCAATAATATATACCGTCCTTCGTATAGTCTGGCATCCCTAAAAGGTGACTTTGCAATGAAACTGATGGTGGCATTCAGCAGCCCGAAGCGCAGCGCCAAAACAGTGGCCGTCGCCAGCCAATACGCGCGGGCTCTGAATGCAGAACTCGTGCTCATGCGCGTCGTGCCGGCAGCAGAGAAGATGGGCATTGTAGCCCAATTAATTGCCACCGATCGACCCGCCGAAAAGGCGCAGAGCCAAATCGATGCAGTCGTCGCGCAGTTGCAAGCGCAAGGGATTAATGCCACCGGGCTTGTTCGCATCGGTGAAGTCGCTCATGGCATCATTAGTGCGGCAATGGAAATAGGAGCTAATATGGTGTTCGTCGGCACCACCAGCTTTCAACCGAAGCCGCGGTTTTTCATGAGCAAAGACCCCATCGTTCATTATCTGGTCGACCGCTGCCCCATCTCGTTATGTCTGGTGCGCAACGATGAAACGCTGGAGCAAATCGAAGCGGCCGAAGCTGCCGAAGAAAAGCTCAATCCGGGCAATAGCTAAGATTTCCTGCGAAGCCTGCGATCCCACGGTTAGTTCAGCGGCGCAGAATCGCGTCCACTGATTTCGCCGTTCCCAAGGTTTTGATCACCGTCATTGGCGGCAGGCAGCCTAATATTGTCCGTCCGTACATTTTTTTTGTAATGCGCGCATCGAGCAAGGCGACGATGCCCGTGTCCGTTTTCGTGCGAATCAAGCGTCCGACGCCTTGCTTAAGACGCATGATCGCATGCGGCAGAGCCAGGTCGTTGAACCAGCTCCACTCTCCATCGCCCTTGAGCGCTTCGCACCGTGCCTCGTAAACCGGGTCATCGGGCGCTTGAAACGGAATGCGATCGATAATCACGCAGCTCAGTTGATCGCCGTCGATAGAAACACCTTCCCAGAAGCTCGATGTGCCGAACAACACCGCGTTGGGCGTTTCCTTGAACCATTCAATAAGCTTTTGCCGCGGCATCTGTCCCTGACGTTTGCATGGGAAGGGCAGCTTGCTTTCCAGAACGTCAAAGGCGCTGTTCATGCCTGTGTAGCTGGTGAACAGAACAAAGCCGCGGCCATTGCTCAAGGACAAGACGCGTTCAATTTCGTCGCTTGCATAGCCGTTAAAACGCGGGTCGTTGGGCTCCGGCAGCCCGCTTGGTAAATACAACGCCGCTTGGCGCGGGTAATCGAAAGGGCTGTCGACCTTGGCCTGGATCACACCGGGAGGCGCTCCAACCTGTTGCTTGAAAAAATGGAATGGGTCTTCACCGCCTGTGGCCAACGTGGCGGACATCCAGACCGAAGAAGTCAGTTTGGACTTATTGAATAGATGCTCGTTGAGCAGCTCGTCCACTTTCAGAGGCGCCGCCATAACATCCACGCGTCCACCGTAAGCTTCGGTTTTCTCGGTCCAAACCACCCAGTTGGGATTGGGCGCGTGCACAAGCTCTAAACAACGCAGGAATCTGGTGGCGCTGGCGATCAGCGACTTCGCTTTCGCTTTCATCCTGTCGCGGGCGTTTTCAACCTCTAGCACTTCCTCGAACTCTTGGGCCGACAGCCAATCGCGCAAAACGTTAATCGCCAGCAGCAAGTCTTGCGCCGCCGGTACTTCAGTTTTTAGTCGCGTCTTGCCCAGAGGCACGCTGAAGTAGAGATTGTTGAAAAATTGGGCTCCCAGCTCTTCCATGTTGTGAACAATATGCGCGGGCGCATTAACACGCTTTAGCGAGCGATTGCCCAGGCGTTGCAATCCACGG
>DATNQY010000231.1:0-20500 GCA_036703785.1 Candidatus Obscuribacterales bacterium | reverse complement strand
ATCGTCGAATTGCCCATCGTAATACATGATTCCGCCACGCAGACCACTAGTCTGAATCGTCGGGATAGACTCAACGAGGTCCTCTTTAGACAGCAGCCGAGAGGCACCAAAGCCATATTTTCCCGCCAGCATGTCGTACATCTTGAGTCCCAGTCCGTAGAAGGGCGCCTCCCACCAGTCGTAATTCGGCACAATAAACGGAAGATCGTGCACCAAATGTGGTGCATTCTGACGAAGCAGACCGCGTTCTTTTAGAGCCTCCATAACCAGAGAAATGTTGCCCTGCTCCAAGTAGCGAACGCCGCCATGCACAAGTTTTGTGCTGCGACTTGACGTCGCCTTGCCAAAGTCATGCTGCTCGAGCAGAAGAACGGAGAATCCCCGCGAGGCAGCATCGACAGCCGTGCCGACGCCAGTCGCCCCGCCGCCAACGATGGCCATGTCCCATGGCTCGGATCGGTTGGCAAGTTGATTCAACATCAAGGCTCTTTTCATGGCGTCTCCGAGGTGGATAGCCATCTTACCCTATTTATTTGCCGGTACTGGAAAGGGTGCACTTATGACATGAAATCCACGGGTCATGGCGTACTTAAGGGACTGGTTGCTTGGATGGAATCGCACATTGCTCCGCCGCAAAGCTGACGCGACATCTCGTGCGGAAGCTTGCAGACCAATAAGGGCTTGATGAAGATCGCCGACAACGTATACGACGAAGCCAACCTCGACGACTAAGCCACTTTCAAAACCAGTTTTCCTCGCGCGGCCTTGCGTTTTTCCAGAAGGTTTTGCGCTTTGCGTGCATCGCGCAGAGGGAGGACATCACCGACGTTGATCGTCAATTTGCCGCTGTCGATTAATTTGCCGATTTTTTGAAGCAGTTCTTTAGTCGGAACACATTCGACGAACGCGATTTTTACCCGGTGTTTCTTGGCCAGCTTCTTGTCTGTCTCGTCGAGAGCTTCCGGCGCGGTGATCAGTCTGCCACCAGGCTTAATCACCGAATAAGACGCGCGCCTGGTTTGGTCGCCAACGAGGTCGATAACCAGATCGACATCCTCGACGATGTCCTCGAATTGCTGTGTGTGGTAGTCGATGAATTCGTCGGCGCCCAGTGAGCGAACGAACCGTTTGTCTTCTTGCGACCCGGTTGCAATTACATAAGCCCGTTTGAGCCGGGACAGCTGCACCGCGTAGGCACCGACCGCACCGGCTGCACCGTGAATGAGCACTTTTTGTTTGCTTTTCAATTCGCCGAGGTCATATAGCATGAGCCAGGCTGTCACGGCGGATACCGGCACAGACGCGGACTGGACAAAGTTGAGCTTTTTCGGCTTGCGCGCTATTGACTCATGAGTCGCCAAAGCGTACTGCGCGTACGCACCGGAAAGCGTCATATCGGCCACACCGTACACTTCGTCGCCGACACGAAAGTCGCGCACATTGGGGCCTACTGCCTCGACGATGCCGGACATATCGGTACCGATAATCAGCGGCAAATCGTAGGGCATAAAGTCCTGCCATCCGCCTTCCCGGATGTCGATTTCCCAGACGCCGACGCCCGCCGCTTTGACTCGTACAAGCACTTGCGCCCGCTTTGGCGCGGGACGGTCTACCTCTTCGTATCGCAAAACATGAGGGCCGCCGAACTCGTGGATTCTTACCGCTTTCATGTCTGTCGCCTCACTGTTGCCGCCAGTTGTGACAGGAGTGCACATTTTAGGTTCCCCTGGCTCAGAAACAGCAACTTCAGCAAGACGATGCTCGTCGCCGATTCCCATTCGTATCCTCGGTGTTGAGTTGCTGGCTGCGCCCAGCAGATCTAGAATTTAAGTGGAGACCGATGCGATCTCCAACTGCTGTTGGCAGCAAAGGCGTATGTATCAAGCGGAATCGAATCGAGTACGAAAACAGCTGCGCATGCTCAGCGGCGTGGCAATTGCGCTTGTGCTGTTTGGCTGGGTTGCATACTTCAGGCTGGTTTCACAAACGTCATTCGTTGATCACACTTACGTTTACATGGATGAGCTGCGATCTTCCTTGTTGGAGGTGATTAATGCTGAGACAGGCGTTCGCAATTACGTCCTGACGAGCAACCCGATATTTTTGCACGAGTACCAAGCCGCCGCCAACAAACTTCCAGCCAACTTGCGTCAGTTGCGAGCAACCACCCTCACCTCCGCGGGCAGGCAGTGGTTTGACCGAACTCTTCCTCTGGTAGACCGGCGCATGGATGAGCTGACTCATGTAGTGCAACTGAAGCGGGAGGGCAAAAGTAAAGAGGCGTGGGAATTTTTGAGATCCAACGCAACCTTGCAAACGAAATTGGTAGTCGTCGGGGCTTTTCAGGGGCGCCACAGCGAAATTTATAGCGAGCTTCGGTCGCGTTTGGCAGAGCAAAATACGGATGCCGCCCTGGTCGTCGGTGCATCGTCACTTGTGAGTCTTTTCATCGTGACGTTGTGTGCTCTTCTTTGGCGTTCAACTCGCCAGGCATTGGAGGCCGCCCGCCTGAAGAGCGAGTTTGTCGCCAACCTTAGCCACGAAATGCGCACTCCCATGTACGGCATTCTCGGAACTTCCGAGCTGCTGGAGAACGAAAAAGACCCGGCAGAGATGCGAGTGCTCGCCGGACATCTTCGTACAAGCGCGCAGTCGTTGATGTTGTCGCTCAACGACATCATCGATTTCGTGAAGCTCGAGGCCGGCAACTTCAGGGTCGACAGGCAAGAGTTTGAACCCGCTACTCTCGTCAAGCAAGTAAAAGTGGATCTCCAACCAGAGGCGTCTGCCAAAGCTATTGAACTCGAGGCTTTTGTTCATCCGGACGTCCCGAAGACGGTTAATGCCGATAAGCAGAAGATCGAGCGCGTTTTGCAGAGCCTGGTGAATAACGCCGTAAAGTTCACCGAGCGCGGGCGCGTGCGCATTTCAGTATCGATGCGCGCTGGTACAAATATACCGACCCTGCATATTGCGGTGATCGATACCGGTGTCGGCGTGCCTCCCGAACGGCGGGCAGCGGTGATATTGCCCTTCGTTCAAGGTGACGGATCGAACACACGACGGTATGGTGGACTAGGGCTCGGTTTGACGATTGCCGATCGCCTGGTGAAACTTATGGGTGGCGAATTTGGATTCGTCACCAAAGCCGGGCGCGGCTCCGCATTTTGGTTTGACGTCCCCGTTTAGGAGCAGGCTGGAAGCTTGCGACCAAAGTGATAACAATGATAAACGTAGGGGCGGCGCAGCGCGCCGCCCCTCAATTGCTCTAGTGCCAGCGGCGGCCCCAGCCGCGATAAGCGTAGTAGCCTCCACCGCAGTGATGATGATGGTGATGGCCCCAATAGCTATTGCCCGGATAATATCCATTTCCCCACGGGCGGTAGCCATAGCCGTATCCGCCATAACCGCCGTTGCCGACGAGGCGATCGATGAACGTTCCACGTCCATAATATCCGTTATTGAAAAATCCTTGAGCGTTAGCATTTGCCGGAATGATTATCGTCGAAAGAAGAATCAGACTGGCCAAAACGTATTTAAACATGTTCCCTCCACCTAAATACATGTGATTACAAACCGTGAGTGAGCAACCCGGTCGCTAGACCGGCGGCGGCACCAACTGCGGTGGCACGCCCGGCGGTGCCATGGTGGGTGCCCCCTGCATAACCTAATCCCCAACCGACGAGCGAGCCGGTGGCTACGTCTTTGACGATTGGGTGCCTTCGCATTGTTCTTGATGAACGCACCAGTCCTACACCGGCTCCCGAACCTGCTCCGATTACCGCACCACGAAGAACGCCGCGTCCGGTGACCAATCCGGTAACCGCACCGGCGGCGGTGCCAATGCCTGCTCCCATGGTCGCTGCGCGAACTTTCGGGTGGCAAGCAAAATAGTCATGCATCGTAACGGAACGCTTGTGATAATAGTGATGTTGCGCGTTCACGTGTCCGGTGTAAGGCGTAGTCGTTGGTGCGTAAACAGTAGTCGCTGCCAGCGCGCTTGGTGCAGTCAGGGTCGCCGCAACAAGCGCTGCTGACGCGAATTTTTCAACAGAGTGTTTCACAACCTTTTCTCCATCATGTGCCTGGTGGGCGCTTCAACGTTTTGCATCTTATCGCCGGGCCGGTGAGGAATTTGTGAGGTCGCGAATTTCCTGCGATTATCGCTGTTGCAAAGCGGCGCGGCTGCAACAAAGAAGTGGCAACCAGAGCGGCTTTTCGCCGTTTGTCGTATGCTTAATTAGTTGTCGCTGATTATTTAGCTGCCGCCACCAGGCGTGATGATAAATTCATCCACCGGGCAATCGTCGATCCACTGCCGACGATGGTTGTAATCATCGGCGTCTTTGACCAGCTGTTCTTCCGTTGCGGGAGCATTTTTCGCGCGGTCGTCGTACTCAGCGTGCAACCACGCCGCAAACAGTCTTCTGTGCTTTGGCTTTGATGCACGTAGCGCCGGAGCAGTCGCTGCTCCTGTCGGCGGGAGGGATGCCGACGCCGCCTGTGGTGCGGCTGCCGAGGCAATCGGAGGTACAACTGTCTGCGTCGCGGTGGTGGCGGACGTGGAATCCGTCTGCGCCAGGACGGCAGCCTGGCCATCACCGGCAGCGAGAATGAGGGCCGCGACCGCGCTGCGAACCAGCAGATCTAGAAGTCTTTCAGCTGCCATATCGAAACTCCCGTCTTGCGTGCTGTCCCCATTTTGGTTGTACCACGCACAGCGGGCTTTCGCCGCCGCTACGATGAGCGGGTTTTCGGTTCGGCTACCATGAGAGCATGCGGCGGCTCACTTTTGCTTATCGCCGTTGGTGTCGTCCTTTTTCACTTCTTCAACAACCATGGGCAGATTGTCATCGACTTGAGTCTTGGACGGCGCAGGACCGCTGCTGCTGCCGGTATCCACGATTAACTTCGGTGCGGCTTGCGCCTTTAATGCGGACAGCTCGTCTTCAACCTCGAAGTGCTGGTCTAGGTTGGCGAATTTGGCGTCTGCCGGCGATCCGCTCATCTGACGCATGGCTTCCGCCTTGAATTCCTTTTCTTCGATTTTTTGCTCCCACTTCGCGGTGCCGGATCCACCGGTGGTGCCAATCAGCTCGTTAGCCTTGCTGCTTGCATCGCTGGCTTTTTCACGCGCCAACATGTTGGCTTTCTTTTGGTGAAATCCTCTCAGCTGTTCTTCGAGCTCTTTGTATTTCGCCTTGAGATCTGTCGTGCTTTGTCTTTGCGATTCAAGCTGCGGTGTGAGCGTGGCGATGGTTTGATTTAGCTCTTGTTTTTTCTGCAGGCACTGGCGCGCGAGTTCGTCGTTGTTTTGTGATACGGCTGTCGCAGCTCGTTTTTCCCAGGTTCCAATTTCTTCCTGGCTTTTCTTGAGTTTGCTCTCGAGCGACTTCTCCATTGTCAATGATGCCACCACGCCATCTTTGACTTTCTTGATATTGCTTTCCAGCTGTTCTTGCGCTTGCTCGGCAAGGACTTCCGGGGTCTCCAATTGAGCCATGCCTTTGTTTAGTTTGGCTTTCAGCAAATTGATCAATCGTCCAAGCACTGGGAATATTCTCCGTCAACTATGGTGTGATTGTAAGCATCATAAACCAAAACTGACTGCCTGAGTCGAAAGTCGTCGGTCAACGTTTAACGTAACAACCGGAACATCCAGTGCCGATGCGGGTTCTAGTTGATCGAGGAAACTGATGGGCATCGCATATGAATTCGACTCGGCAAGGCATCCAAACCGTTATGGCGCTGATCCTCGCGTTATCGATAACCGGAACCCCGGCATGCCGCGCCAATAGCGGCGGCAGCCTCGTGGCGATGACACCGCGCGTGACCATCAGCAATAGCGCGCAGTTGGCTGCGGCTTCTCCGGTGGCGACCTGGCAACCTTCCGGACCGCCGCAAGCGATTGCCATCGTCGTTCATGGAATCACGGCGAGCGCTCATTCTCTAGGAGAAGTTGCCAAATCATTATCCGGCGACGGCGTATTGACATATGGCGTCGACCTACGCGGACACGGTTGGTGGTATTCGCGATCGCGGATCGGCTCGGTCGGACGGAAGTGCGACTATGAGGGGAGCGTCCAGGACGTGGACGCTCTTATTGTTCGCCTGCGAGCTCAATATCCGTCGTTGCCGATGTTTTTAATCGGCGAAAGCGTCGGTGCCGCCGTCATTTTGCGCGCGGCCGTCAATCAGTCGGCCGCGATTGAAGGTGTGGTGTTGTGTGCACCAGGTACCAGATGCGCCCACGCCAAAGCATCGTGGATTGCCGGCGATTTATGCCGAGCCTTATTCGGACACAAGATCAATCTTAGCCGGTATCAAAAGGCATACGGCACTGAAGACAAAATCGCCTTGAAGCAGATGGAGCATGATGCCAGTGTGCGCACCATCTACTCAGCGCGAGAGCTCCTGGGGACGATTCATTTTATTCGGGAAAATGGCAAGTTTGCCGAAAGTCTTCCGCCTCAAATGCCTGTCCTCATGCTGCAAGGCGCCGACGATCGCACAATCAAACCTACCTCTGCGCGCAAATTGTTTGCCGAGTTGCCTTGCAAGGACAAACGCTTCGTCAGCATTCCTCAATGCGGACATGTGTTGCTCGCTACTCCGCGAGTAAAGCACGTGGTCACTGATTCCATCCTCGGCTTTATCAACGAGCAATGCTCGAGAACGGCCATGGTTGCCGGCAGCCATGAGTACCAATAAAAAGCAGGCCAAGCCTCATTCTCGCGAAAGAGAATGAAGCCCGCCTGAGCCCCAACAAACTTTTGATTCGTGTTCTATGCTGTCTTAGCCGACCCAGACTATATCGTCATAGTCGCCCTTATGCTTGGGTGGCGGCTGGATTATGTTCTGCGCCGGTTTGAAATTCTCTTTGGAGAATTTGGCGACCATGGCGTTTTCCACAACCAGCAGACATCCGCTAGCGCGTTCTTTGACATGCGCATCGGTGCTTTCATTGACGATGCGCTTCAAGCATCTATGCGCATCGGGTATGCGTCCTAACTTCTGGTAAATCATGCCGACATAGAGGCGAGCCATCCAATCGCTCGGCTCGGTGTCCGTCACCTGCAACATGAGATTAAGAGAGTCCTGGTAATTGCCGTTTCTAAAAGCGAGGACGGCTATATCAAATACTTCGCGCACAACCTATACCCCCGTATATGAGGCGCCAACGTGATTCCATGGGACTTGGAGAGGAGAGATTCCTGATGCTGCAATAGTAGAGGCGCGAAGGTTAAAATGTCGTTGAACCCCAGCATTTAATCTCTGGGTGGCCCAGGCGGGCTCACGCCTGCCGTTAGAGAGCCGGAAAGGCGGCGTTTAATCTTTCTTCTGCGCCACGCCGGCTGCCGCGGCGACGTCCAGCCGGTAGCCGCGCCCGTGCACGGTGGCGATGATTGAGGGTTCGCCTTCCTGGTCGATTTTGCGCCTAATTTTGGTCACATACACCTTGACCAGCTCGCGGGAGACTTCGGAATCAGAGTTCCATACTCTATCTATAAGTTCGTCGGCCGAAAAAAGCTGGTCCGGGTGCCGCATCAGAAACTTGATCAAGTCGAATTCCTTGGGCAGCAAGCGGATCGGATTACCGTTCTTATATAAGCAATAGTCGTTGGAGTGCAGCTCGAGATTCCCCACTTTCACATTATCAGCAACCAATGTGGCGGGGCGCCTGAGAAGCGCCTCGATTCGAACCGACAGCTCTTTCGGATGAAACGGCTTAGTTAAATAATCATCGGCGCCAGAGCCGAAACCATGCAGTTTGTCTTCTATAGTGCTGTGCGCCGTCAGCATCAGAATCGGCGTTTTGCCTTGTGTGCTGCGGTATTGCTTGCAAATTTCCGGTCCCGAAATTGTTGGCAAGCCCCAATCGAGCACCACGACATCGTACTTGCAAGCCTTCAATCGCTCGAGCGCCTCGGCACCGTCGCTGACGTGCTCCACCGTGTAATGCTGGTCGCTAAGCCAGCCGATTACGCCGTTGGCAATGTTTGCATCGTCCTCGACCAGCAGAATCTTGGTCACGATAGTCGTACCCATGAGCTATGCTTGTGCATAGATCATACCCGTCGGGAGGGGCGGCCGATAGAAATTCTCTGGGCCACTGCCGCGATACTAGCTATAGGGTTGCTGATCTATTTGAAGGTAGCGGTTTACGATCGCTTCCGGCAGCTGAAGATTCACGCCCTGAAGCGGCTTCAAGGCGAGCCCGTCGCCGTCATGCAGGGTGAGGATGATTTTGCCGCGCTCGATTCAATCGTCGCTGCATTGGCGGCACAACGCACATGGGCGATGTTTCGTGAAGGAAAAATCGCCAGCGACGCCGACCGGGTCGTTTGCTCGTTGGATGAGCAGATTGAGTTCACCGCCGTTGGTGCCAGTTGTTCGACGCTCTGGGCCTATCCGCCTGCCGAATTGATTGGCAAAAGCTTGTCCGATTACATCCTGGACAATGATCTGGACATAACATTTCGCCGATTCGACCGCGCGAAGGTAACGAAGACTCCGATTACCGTCGAGAATCGCCTTCTCTGCGGCGATGGGATTGTGCGTGACCTGATATGGTCGATTGACTGGTCGGACAAAACCTCCTTATATAGCTGCGTTGCGCAGAACATCACAGAGCGAAAAAACCTCGAGCGATTAAAAGACGAGTTCTTCGCCATGGTGACGCACGATCTTCGCACCCCGCTGACGTCGCTAAAAATCGGCATCGCCAGCTTGCTTGCGGACGAATCCGCCGGCTTGTCGCCGACGGCGCTGAAAAACCTCTCAATCGCCGATGAAGATCTTTCGCGGTTGATTCGCCTCATTAGTGATTTGCTCGATTGGGAAAAACTTGGTGCGCCGAACTTTTCGGTGGTGCCGCAGCCGACATCGGTTGGTCCGATTGTGCACAACGCAATTGCAACGCTATCTCCTCTGGCGGAACAAAAGGAATTGACGTTTACTGTGCAGATGAAAGAGCAGCAAATTTTGGCTGATCCCGAGCGGCTGATGCAAGTGATGACCAACCTTCTCTCAAATGCAATTAAATTTGCTCCTGAAGGCAGCGAAGTGCGGGTTGAAACGCAAGATCAAGGCGAGTGGATAGATATTCGCATCAGCGATGCCGGCCCGGGCATCCCCTCCGAGCTTGATTCGGGTATATTCGAGCCGTTCAAGCAACACACGGGCAAACCGAAAAATTCTCCCGATGGCACAGGCCTTGGTCTGGCAATTTGCCGGCGCATCATTCACGCGCATGGCGGACGGATTGGCTTCAGCAGGCGTCCCGAAGGTGGCACCACATTCTGGTTCCGTCTGCGCAAGGCGGTGCAGGATCAGTACTCTCACCCAGTCGTGAAGTCGTAGCGGCGGGCGGAAGCCCGCTGAATTAGTACGACGGCTCCAGCGGCCGCGCGAACATGGCGCCGATCGCGTGTTTGTTGCGCGCCAGGGTTTGGCTGAGCCGTCCAGGCTCTAGAGTTACCTTCATCACCCCTGTGCGCGACGATGCATCCATAAAATGCACGACACCGTCCTTGGTGCGGATCACCAATCCCGTGTGTGAAATATCAAGTCCGGGCACGTCTGTGACAATGCCGACAATGTCGCCGGTTTTCAAAAGTGGTTCTGCGGCACTCAGTTTATTGAGTGGCACATATTTCATTTTGCGTTTGCTAATTTGCTCTTCCGTGTGCTGGATCTCGGCAATGAACTCCGGATGCGCCCGAAGCTGAATGCTGGATTCAGCGTGTTTGGACATGAAATCGATAGCCTTTTGGAACGTTATGCTGCCCGGAAGATTCGACAGATTCTTCACGACGTGCTTTTTCTCATTGTCGAAGAACCAATCCGTCGTGTAGTGGAGGCGCGACGGGTAATCCTCGGGCTTGCCGCCGCGGTAGCGAGTGAAGCTTACTTCGCGTGTGAGTTCATCCGGGCTGTCACCGCCCAGCTTCAGCAGGCGCGCAAATCCCAGTGTGGTCTCAAAGAACGTGACGCAGTCCAATCCCTTCAAGTTGACCGAACAGAATTCAGTATCCGGAGACAGTTCTAGCGTGTTCGCTTTGTAGGGAGTTCCCTCGAGTTCTATAGCAATTTTGCCCATCAATTCGCCAATGGGCAGTCTTGTCCAGTGTCCCTTCTGTGCTTTGTGTAGTATGCGGAAGAATATGTCTTCCCCTTGAAACAGCTCGATTTCAGCATTCGCTGTCACATCTTTGTTTGTCAGCGAGACAAGGAAAAGGCCTGCAAGCAACTTGATGAAACTTCGACGCGGTATCATGGCTGCCTCTCTTCTAGACCAAAAATGTTTCAGTTGAACTAGCTGATCCTTCGCTCGCGATCAATTGCGCAATCAAGGCAAGCCCGGTTTTTGCAGTCTCGGACATACTGCTCGGCGCATAGATAATGCCCACCACCGATCGAGTGGCGTCTTTGATCTTGCCCGTGAGCGAATCTTTGATCGGATTTCCGAGCGGAGCGTCGGATGTTGCTGCGCATGCGCAGATCAGACCGTTCAGATCAATCTCCTGTCCGCCGGAATTGAAGACGTACCGCTCTGCCTCACGGCCGTATCGCAACAACAAGCTCTCGCCGAATTCAGCCGCGTCGAGCAAACTAATGGGCAGTCCGGTGCTCAACGACACGAAATTATTCACGTCGACAAGATTGTTGATGGCAGGAAAGCGGTCTTCCCGAGCGGCTTGCGCAAGGTACTCGCTGGCCGGTTTGTTGCGGCCGCTCGGTTTGAAGCCGCCCGTTTTCAGCAGTCCGCGCACGGCATCTTTGACGGATGGCGCTGGAAATTCTTGGTCTTTGCGCTGCGCGACCAGCGATTGTAATTGGCTAGCCAACTGCTCGCTCGATGGTCGCACCACGATGTCATTCGCGACGCAAATTGCGGCGATAAGTCCTTGGTCTCGTATCGAATTGTTGATGTGCATGAATGTATATTCTACAGTGCTGAAGTCAAGCCAATAGAATGATCGGCTTGGTTTTTAGTTATGGCTTCGCCGCGTGTCCTCGTCTTTGCTTACTAATCGATGAACAGGATTGTCCGGGCGAAGGATGCAGCGGCCGTGCATCAAATCATCTGCGACACGACTGCGCGTATGTGTAACGAAAATCGTGTGAAGATTCTATTTTGGAATGTGGGCTCCGAAGAAATGGTGGCATTGGATAGGCTCGATTTACCAAAGCCGGGGCTGGTGGAGACAATCAACTTCAGCGATGTGCCAGGAGCGGCTTAACATTGGCGCGTTGCGCAGTGCTCCGAGTGCTAGTCACGGATGTCATCGACATATATACTGGATGGTATTCGGATTTCTTCCCGAAGGCTTCAGCAGACTTCGTGAGCCGCGGTGATGTATACAGACAAGCAGCCTGCGTTCGACGAACAGGTACCGGTGCAGCGGCCGTCGGCATTAATCGATGTCGATAGCAAAAGGCGCTATGAATTGGTGCCGAAGGACGTCATCAGCCTCGGCAAGGACAAGGACAACGACATTTCGCTGGAGAACGACCCGGCCGCGCACGGCTGCCACGCCCTGATTACCTTCGCCGTCAATAATTTCTGGTTGGAAGATCTGGGCACCACCTGCGGAACGTTCCTCAATGATGTGCGCATCGAGAAGCCTGTGATGCTTAGCCCGGGCGACAGCATTCTCGTCGGACGCACGCGCTTCCGTATAGAATAAACGCCTTCAACGACGGAAGAGATCAGATCGCATTGCGGCGAGCGCGCTCGAATGCGTGGCGCAGTTCCACGTTGCCGGCATACGGCTGATTGCGCTTCTGTTGCATGGTGGCATAGATGTCTATCAACCTATGGACGGGCACTCGCTATCAGGGCGCACTGTGAATTCACCCATGAAAGGATCGTGCTCATCGTGTCTGGGCGAACGTGCTTGGTTTCGATGAGAATATGGCCGCGGTCCGGAAACACGCGCACGCTTTTGTTTTGGGTTTTGAGGTGGGAGATGAGCAGCTTGACGCCCACCGGCTTGACCATTTGGTCCTTTTGTCCCTGCAACACCAGCACGGGCACGTTTGCGGCTATTTTCTTGATGTAGCGCTCTGTAGTGGCGATGACCTCGCAAGTGCTCAACACCTCGTCCATGCCGAGCTGTTTGCGCACCAGCGGGTCGTGCATTTCTTCTTCGGTGATTGCTGCATCGTCCGAGTAGTCGTTTTTTATGAACTCTGACATGTCGAGTTCGTGATCGTGCTTGGCGAGCGCAATGGCTGCATCGGTAAGGGTTTGGCGGTGTACCGAATGATATATTTTGATCGCCGGAGCGCAAAGGATTAAACCATCGACCAAATCCGGGTGTGTTGCCGCCAGTCTGATGGCGATGGAGCCGCCCAAGCTTTCTCCGGCAACGAATACCGGGATGCCGTGGTAGCGGGCCCGCACGGCGCTGACGAGCGCGCAGAGGTCCTTTTCCGTTTCCTTATAATTGAAGCGCGCCGCTTTGCCCGCGCTTTTCCAGGCGCCATAGCCGGGCAGGTCGGGCGCCACAACCACCGCGCCATCGGCTGCTAATCGGCGGGCCACTTCGTCGAATACCGTGCCGTGCATGCTCACGCCGTGAATGGCGATAACCGCTACTTTTGGCGACTGCTGCGGATCTTGCCACTGGTAAACGGGAAGATTAAGCGTTCTGGCGAAGGGTCCGTTTTCCAGCATAAGAGTGCCGGCTTGGGCGGACAGCGGCATCGCCAGCAAGATCAAGGCAATTACCAGCCAGGCGAACGCAGGCGCAGAGTTTCTCGCTTGCTGGGACATGCAAGCCTCCGATTCGGATACGGGGTGGGACGTTTCTATTGCAGTATGGGAGCCAGTCGCGAATTAGTCACTGGTGAAATCACCATGCCGGGATGCGGTATTCCGCAAGGCGACTCGCCTGTCTACCTGGTAGCGGCGGGCGGAAGCCCGAGAGCGCTGAAATGGTAGCGGCGGGCGGAAGCCCGCTGTTCTATAATCAGTGCCGTTTGTGGAATAGCTATGGCACGCTTGCATAACGGCAAAATATCGATTTTTATCTTCTTCCTGCTGTGCGGCGTCATCGGGTGTTCGGCAACCGCGAAGGAAGGCATGCCCGCTGCAGGCGTTTCGGGCGACCAACCGCACTTGCCGCCACGCGTGCTATGGGCCTGGCAGCGCAGCGAGGATCTGTCCTACATTAATCCACGCGACTTTGGTGTCGCCTACCTCGCCTGCCATGCCGTTCTTACCGAGGATTCCGTGCTTGAGCACTGGCGCGATCAGCCATTGCATGTGCCACCGGATACGGTGCTATCTCCCGTACTCAGAATCGATACCAGCCGCAATCATGCAGCCAATCTTTCGGAAGAACAACTGTGGAAGCTGGCAAAAATCGTCGGCAGGATATCCGCGCTTCCGCGTACCGCTCAGGTACAAATTGACTTCGATGCCGTTGAAACCGAGCGGCCGTTTTACCGTCGGCTGCTCGAACTTGTAAAAAAGGAAAATCCGCAGATTCGCCTTTCGATCACGGCGCTGGCATCCTGGTGCATCTTCGACAACTGGATCAAAGATTTGCCGGTGGCTGAAACGGTGCCCATGCTCTTCAGTCTTGGAACCGAGCGCGCAAAAGTGCTGCTTTACTTTCGAACCTGCGGTGACTTCCTGGTAACTGGATGTTGTAAGTCACTGGGTTTGTCCCTCGAGGATGAGGAGGTGAATAAACTCATGATTCCGAAAGCAAAAGAGCGTACTATCGCAGTGCGATTTTACGTCTTCACAAAAACAGCGTGGAACCGCAAGAAATATCAAACCGTGCGATCGATGCTGAGTGACCAATGAAAAAATACCGTGCCCGTACCCTGGCAGTAATTCTTCCCTTAATTACCATGCTCGGTAATGTTCCGGCGCAGGCTTGTGCGATTGGCGCCGAGCCGTACTTTACGTTTTCGACTCATCCGGATATTCCGCTAAACAACTACGCTCGCGGGCAGCTAGGCATTTTGCAACCGAGTTATGCGCGCTCCTATCTATTCGTCGCCTACCGCTACATGTCGAACGAACCCCTGTCGGCAGACGAACAAAAAACCGCAGTCGCCTTGTGGAACAAGCGTCTTACCGCCGGCTCGGAGACGTGCGATTCGGATGCGTCTGCCTGGTTCAAGGCGCGCAGCGCGGTGCCCGGCGTGAGCAAGCTCGACAACATCATTACCGAGCGACCCATCAACGACAAAGAAGCCTGGCAAACATATTGCAATTGCCAGACGAGCTCCTTTCAAACCGCCGCCAGGACACTCAACGATCTCATCGACAAGTTTGGTGTCCAATCGGCCGGCGTGAAAGAATGGACGAAGGCGCAAGACGAAGTATTCTCGAATTGCGGCTACTCCCCTTACGGCGATGTGAAAAAACCGCAGGCCGCAATTCCAGAGCCGCTGCCGACTTCGGCCGATCATTTACTGCAGAAAAATCGCGATTACCAAATCGGCGCCGCCAACTTTTACTCGCAGAAATTCGACTCTGCACGCGAGCAGTTTGATCGCATTGCTGCCGACAAAGACTCTCCCTGGAGGCAAATGGCCGCCTATCTTGCGGCACGCAGTCTGGTCAGGCAGGCGACTCTAATTGGGAATACCAATCCGCTTTTGATTCAAGCTAAGCAGCGCTTAGAGAAACTCTCAAGCGATCCCGCCAATGTCAGCTTGAAAGCAGACATCGAAGGCGTATTGGGATACGTTCAGGCCAAGCTTGATCCCCAGCAATATGTTGCCGGATTATTGGATAACGTGGTCGCCGCAAAAAACATCGGCGAAATAACGTTCACTCTCGATAACTTGTTGGGCGAAAACGGCGACCAGGACACTTCAAAAACTCCGCCTAAGCTACCGCCATCGTTAATGAAGGATGACGCGCTCGATTGGGTTATGACCTTTCAGGCTGCCGGTGGTGAAGGTAAGCATCATGCGCTAGAGCGTTGGAAACAAACACATTCGATGCCCTGGTTGGTCGCCGCGATCGCGTCTGTTGATCCGAGAGATCCTGATGCTGGTGCGCTCGCATCTGCAGCGGCTCGCGAATCATCTTCGCCCGCGCACTGGACCTTATTTTACCAAGCAAATAGAATCAAACTCGCCAATAGTGAAACCAATACTGTCCGCGATGCGCTCGACAAAACGATCAACAATCCGCCCTCGGATTTGCCTGCGGGAGCGCTCAACCAATTGCGCACGCAGCGACTCCCACTAGCAAGCAATCTTGACGAGTTCGTCAAGTTCGGCGTGCAAACACCCTTGACCATTGCCTCTGACGCCGGCGTACAAGAAGTGCCGGATGACATGGATCAACTGGCGAAGTCGGAAAATTTCAAGCCAAAACCGCCGACTCCGGAGTTTATTCCTGAGGCCGGTGGCGCGCTCGACAATCAAATGCCGTTGAGCATGTTGGTCGATCTGTCCAATGACACCAAGCTTCCCACCGATTTGCGCAACAACGTTGCCTGGACGAGTTGGGTTCGCGCTGTGCTCATTGGCGATGATGCCACGGCGCAGCGTTTGGGACCAGTAGTGAAAGACTTGAACAAAAAGAAAGCGCCTCTTATGGACGCATATCTTGACGCGAAAGATCCGGCAGATCGCAAATTCGCAGCGGCAAATTTGATGCTGCACTTTTCGTCGGCATCTCCCGATGCAAGCTACGGAGTTATGGCGGAGGACGGCTATGGCGATGCCAGCAACTGGTGGTGGGCCGCGAGTCCGGTGACCAAGGATATTACGACGGGCGAAGGCGATACTGTCAAGCCGATAAAGCTGGCGTTCATTACCGACGCTCAGCAAGCGCAAGTCAAAACCGAGCTCGCCCAATTAAGCAAAGTCGCGACGGCGCCCAACTACTTCGCTTCGGTGGTGCTGCCTTTCGCCAAAGAGCATCCCAACGACCCGCGTGTTCCTGAGGCGCTCCACTGGTTCGTGAAATCAACGCGTTACGGGGCCACAGAAGATTCCACCAAAGCGCTCTCGAAGGAAGCATTTTCACTTCTGCATACGAAGTACAAAGGCAATCCCTGGACCGCCAAGACGCCATATTATTATTAGTCGCGCGTTGGTTGCATCTTCGCCAGTAGTGATGCAATACGTTTTAGCATCTGTTCGGCAGATTCGATTTCGCGCGCACATTCCTCGCGCTGCCGGCGGGATGTCTCGCACTTTGCGGCTGTTTCGTTGAGCTGACGCTTAAGATAATCAGGTATCAACAGTTTCATCGCGCCACTCCGGCTTGCACTTGCAGCTCGTGCCGTCTGCGATGTAGGCACTCCATGCAGTAAACCGGGCGAAAGCCGAGCGGTTTAAACGAAACCTTCGTAGTGGTGCCGCAATTATCACAGGCGGCTTCAAACAGCTCAACTTCGATGCCGGACCGTCTGGCGCGCAGTAAAATTCGGCAAGCACTGCATCGCTTCGGCTCATTTTGGAGCAACCGACTGGCAAAAAACTCTTGCTCAGACGCTGTGAACTTGAATTCTGTTTTGCAATCGCGACAAATTAGTGTCTTGTCTTCGAACATTTCGCTGCGCCTACGTAATTTGGATGGGGAATGTATACGCGATTGTAGCAAGCGAGTCGAAGATTGCAACGAAGTTTATTCGTCACACCGCGCACGGAGTGAGGCTTTTGTAGTGGATTTCCTTTATATAATGTCCGCTTGGCGATCGACCGATTTGTAGCAATTCTGTCTTCATAGACTTAGTCAAGATACTGCGCTGGTTCAGCTCTGGTGCAAGGATGCCGCAGCCGGTTCTCCGGCTATGATATTGCCATGGAAAAACTTGGCACCACGTCGGAAGCCATTCTGCAAGCCCTCGATCGGGGGGAGTCCCTTCCTTCTGTGTGGTATACCGATGCCGCCATTACACAGCGAGAGACTGAGCGAATTTTTCGAAATTCATGGCAATACGTCGGATCGCTGAATCAACTTGCCGCTGTTGGTGATTTTGTAACCGCAGAGGTAGGTGGTGTGCCGGTTGTGGTAGTGCGCACTGCAGATCGTGTTAGCGGGCTAATCAATGTTTGCCGCCATCGCCGCCACGAGGTCATGAAGGGATGCGGCAACGCAAAGGTGCTGCAGTGTCCGTACCATGCTTGGACTTACGATCTTAACGGCATACTCAAGGCTGCACCGCGTGCCGACCGCGAACCGAATTTCTGCGTCGATGATTACCCACTGTTGAAACTTAAAGTTAACACGCTTGGTCCATGGGTGTTTGCCAATCTGGACGAAAACAGCCAACCGTTATCGCAGTACTTTGGCGCAGTTCTTGATGTCATCGCCGGCAGTGGCATTGATCTAAATAGTATGGAGCTTTGGAGCCGCGAACAGTGGCAATCGGATTCCAACTGGAAGACGATGCTGGAGAACTTTCTTGAGTGTTATCACTGTCAGGTAGCGCATCCCGGATTTAGCGCCGCCGTTGATGTCGACCAGGATAATTACCAGCTCACAACCCATGGCTACTGGTTCAGCCAGATCGGGAATGTGCGGTCGTCGGCGGTTGCCGGACTATCTAAGGTGGAAATCTACGATGTGAAGGGCGAGATCAAACAAGCTCAATATCATCTGCTCTGGCCGAACTTTACTATCAACATCAATCCGGGCTTCCCTAATATTTCGATCGATGTTTGGCGGCCCGACGGTCCTAATAGAACGACCGGTGTTTCCGAACAGTACTTCGGACCGGGTGTAGACAAGAAATGGGCTGAAGAAGTCGTGCGATTCAACAAAGCAGTCGGCGAAGAGGATGACAAACTGACGAATTCCGTTCAGCGTGGTTTGCTTGCCGGCATGCCCGCGGTCGGCAGATCGCTCATCAACAGCGAGCACCTGATGATCGAATTTCAAAAGCTGGTCGTCAAGGCAATCTGCGATTAGCTAATTTGCTAGGCGGGCTGCAGGGCGTTCAGCGCCGGCACGCCTTTGCCGTCGAGGAACGTTCCGAGTTGATCGAAGGAAAACTGCAAGCCGGAGAAGAACTCGCCGAACACACCGTATTTCGCACTCGCTTCATCGAAGCGCATCTCGTACACCAGTTTCTTGAATACGATTGGATCATCGGCATACAGATCGACTCCCCACTCGTAATTGTCGAAGCCAATCGATCCGGAAATAACTTGAGTCACTATCCCGTGATAGGTGCGACCGATCTTGCCGTGCTCGAGCATCAGCTTCGCGCGCTCCTCGAAGGGCAACATGTACCAATTGACTTCTTCTCCGCGCTTCTTGTCCATCGGATAGAAGCAAACGTACCGTCGCTGTGGAACCTTCGCCCAGAGCCGCCCCGCATTCCGCGGATTTTGCTCTTCCTTCTTCAATAGCTCATCGAAAGCTGCATTCCACTCGTCGGACCACGGAGTAAGCTTTTGCTCCGAGAGGGCGGCGTGAATCTTGCCTGTCGCGTCGTACAGTCCGAGTTCCAAAATGGAGACATATGAGGTTGACGGCAAGAGGTACTCGGAAAGCCGGGTTTTGTCCAATGCCGTCTGAACTTCGGCCAGCCCATCGTAAACTCGGCTGTAATGAGTCAGCATGAGATCGGCTTTATGTCCGACGAGCTGAGCCAGCCCGACGTCGCTATCCTTGCTTTCTTTGAAGGGCGATAGCGCCCGCACCGCCTCGTCAGTAATCGCGGCTCGGTCGCCAGGTGCTAATGCATCCCATGCAAGCCTGTCAAAGGCGAACATGCGGTGGAGAATCCACCAGCTTTCGAGCGATTCTGGAACGTTTGGATGGCGCATATTCTCTAGCTCCTGGACGGCGTCGCCCCAATAGTCTATTGCACTCTGTCGCGATCAATGCCTTCGATAAACAAACTCTTCGCAAATTCGAGACATAGAGCTGCGCCGAGAGAAATGAATCCTACATGCCGCCCGGCATCACATGCGCTGAGATATCGTGACGTGACTCGTCGGTGCCGGTTTCCCAAACAATGGAACTCGACAGTTTAACTTTATGGAACTCACCGGTGCGAGACCAGCTATCGTCGCTGGATACGATGCCGGTTACTATTGCCACCGCGCATGGTGCCTTGTGTGAGACGGCTTGCGAAACGCTTCCGAGAATCAATTTTTTCAAGCCGGTTCGCCCGTGCGAGCCGATGACGATCATGTCGGTGTAGTACTTATTAGCCAGCTCGATTATGGTCTGCACCGGTTCGCCGACGACAACCTCGGTGACGATCTTCGTGGTTTTTAAGAGCTGCGAAAGTTCGAGCGCGCGCTTGTTCAAGCTGTCCTGCACTTCGAATAAATCGGTATCCTGTTCTACAACTGCGGTCAGCACAAATCTGGTGTCGTCGGCCCACGTGAATTCCGACAACCATCTCACCGCAGCGTCTGAGTAGATCGAATGGTCGATTGGTATCAAGATAGTCTTGAATCCTGGCGATTCCTCTCTTGCCAGAGTGCACGGCGTTTTGGCCACAATGACGGGGCAACGTGCGCTGTTGAGAACGGCTTGGCAAACGCTGCCTATGAGAAGACGCTCGAGCGTGTTTTTGCAGTTGGAGCCTATCACTATCAGCTCGGCTTTGAGATGTTCGGCAAACTCGAGAATTACAGTTTTCGGATCGCCATGCTTGACGAGAAATGAAACTTCCGAGAGCGGCAACGCATTGTGCAGCTCGACAACGAGAGTTTCGAGATCTTCCACGCTCGCCGGTAGCTCGCCCGGCTTCGTGCGTTCTGCCTCGGCATCCGGTACCACGGCTAGAAGATGCAGCTCAGTGCCCTCGTACCAGCGCATCTTTACCAGCGCATCGAGGATCGCCTGCGAACTCGGTTTATTATCGATTGCAACCAGCACTTTCATGTACGTTTCCCTGCTGAAATTTGCTATGCCGTGTCGCGCTGCGACAGGCATGCGAAGCCCTCTTTAGCTTATAAACAGATAGAAGGTATGTCACTCGTAGAAATACTAATGAGGACGAGGGCGGGCAAACTACTTAATCGCTGAAGTGCCAACGAAGTCGAAAGATGCTGAAAGAGTGTGATGTGACACACGTCGATTTTTAGCGGTTATATCCGTCGACAAATGACTTCCATAGCAAAAAATAATTGATGAAATGTTGTTCACCATATGTGGTGGCAGTTGACGACAAGGGGCTGATTTTTAGGCATAGGCGCCAATCCTTGGGGGGCACGGTGACTTGAATTCGTCACGTGAACTACGTTTACTGTCTGTGTGACATGTAACCCTTTGCCGGTATTATCGAAGACCTGCGAACGGTTTTCTTGACATCTTTCTTGATGGATAAAGCCGCCGCGGGCCATGATGTGGCGTGCCCTGGCTGCACGACGCTTCAAGGATAGAGTGCACCCTTTTAAGTAGGAAAGTAAATCTTGAACAGGAAGCCTAACAATCGCGGATCCCTCCAGCATGTGCGCAAGATACGGAGGGCTTTCGCAGCCCTCACGGGTATCCTCTTCCTTGTATCAAGCAACCAGGCATATGCCAACGGGGTCAGCGGTC
>DATNQY010000230.1:0-17688 GCA_036703785.1 Candidatus Obscuribacterales bacterium | reverse complement strand
CAATCCAGATGAGCCAACCATGCGTGCCCATCGGGCTGGTAGCTTCGGAGCTGAAGGCGTTGGCGATGAGAGTGATCACCGGGCTCAACAGGATAATTAGATCGGTGACTCCGGCGCCCGCCCAGAAAATCATGCCGGTGTACACGGCGCCAAACGTCAGTGACGTGCCCAAGTCCGGTTGCTTGAAGACAAGAACGGCCGGGATGGCAATTAATCCGATCGCTTTGAAGCAATCCCAGAACGACTTGATCGGTCGCCTGCCGAGCCAGGCGGCGAGCGTGAAGATGACGACGAGCTTGGCTATTTCAGAGGGTTGCAGGGTGATTGGTCCCAGCGCCAGCCAACGCTGCGCTCCCAATGCCGAGTGTCCCTTCACCATCACTGCAATCAACAAAACGATGTTGATCACGTAGAGAATCGGCAACGCGATTTTATGGGTCCAAAACGAATATGGAATGCGCCAAAATGCCAGAGCGGCAACGGCGCCGGCGATCAAAAATTGGAACTGCTTATCGGCGAAATTACTGCCCTGATGTTGCAGCGTGCTCAGTCCGACAAAAAGCAAAAACGCGGTGGCTGCCACCAACCACCAGTCCATATCGTGCACAACAAAAGCCAGACTACGCAGGTAGACGTTGCCACCTGAATATGGTCCGCTGGCTGTGTTTTGCATGAGTAGGTTCCCCACAAACCTTCTGACTCAGGCTAACACAAAATCACGTCCAACGGCGCGCGCAAGCCCGCTGTTTGGACATCTCCACCGGCGGGCGGCACGCGTTTTTTGAACGCCTACGACTTAGAGCGCAGAAGCGGAAAGTTGGCTATCAAAGCCGCTTTGCGCTCGTATTGCTGCAGGTCGAAGCGAGTCGTCTGGCGGTCGATTTCGAAATATCGCGACACCACGGCGATCAGCTCTTCTTCGAGGCTGGACAAACGATCGGGCGGCAGCTCGAGTCTGTCATGGATGAGCATAAGACGCATGCGGTCTTTTGCTCGGGACCTGGCATCGCCTTCATCTTTCGGGCGGAAGAACCAATTTAAGACTTGCACCTTGATGTCCTCCCTTATACCCGAGCTGCGGGCGTGAAGATTTTAACAATTTTATTGATCCACGTGGGGTCTTTGGGTGTGAGATCCAAAAACGGCACGTCTTCGCCGCGCAGACGACCGGCGATATTGCGATAGGCTTGTCCCGCCCGTGTGTTGTCAGTACCGGCAATGGGCTCGCCTCTGTTAGTCGAGACGATAATATCCTCGTCTTCGGGTACGACGCCGAGCAAGCGCACCGACAGAATCTCGAGCACATCATCGACGGACATCATGTCGTTGGTTTTCACCATGTTCGGGCGAATGCGGTTGATCACCAGACGGTACTGGCTAATGGCATCTTTCTTCGCCTCGAGCAAACCGATGACTCGGTCGGCATCGCGAACAGCGCTCATCTCCGGCGTCGTGATTACGACTGCTTCTTCCGCGCCGGCAATGGCGCTCTGGAAGCCGCCTTCAATACCGGCTGGGCTGTCGAGCACGATGAAGTCGAACATTGTTTTCAACTCCGCGCAGAGCTTTTGCATTTGCTCCGGATTTACCGCGGATTTGTCGCGCGTTTGCGCTGCCGGCAAGAGGCAGAGGTTGGGCAGACGCTTGTCTTTCACGAGCGCTTGGCGCAGCTTGCATTTTTCTTCGATGACATCGACGAGGTTGTAAACCACTCGGTTCTCAAGGCCCATCAAAATGTCCAGGTTGCGCAATCCGATGTCCATGTCGACGAGGGCCACTGATGCTCCCGATTGAGCCAATGCCGTACCGATGTTAGCCGAGGCTGTCGTCTTGCCGACGCCGCCTTTGCCTGAGGTGATAACAATTACTCGACCGCTCATTTAAGACTTTCCTTGTTGTGGGGAAGAGGAGAAACCGGATGGATGTGGAACAGAAGCAAGGAGCGCGGGAAGCGGGACTGCACCCGCCGCTGCACGCGTTTAATCGGGCATGCTGACTGAAATGCGGATGGTACCGTTGACGACGCGCGCAGTTTCGGGGCCGTTGGAGCGCTTGTCGTTTTTTGGTCTGTCGGGAGAACGGGCAATCGCGTGCGCAATGCGCAATTGAATGGGATCAAATCGCAAGGCGCGAATTTCGGCGTCGGTGTCGCCGGCGACACCGGCGTGGGCGATGCCGCGCAAGGCGCCCCAGATGGTAATGTCGCCCTCGGCTACTACTTCGGCGCCGGCATTGACGTCGCCGATAATGACCAGATGCCCTTTGTGACTGATTGACTGTCCGGAACGCAAAGTCTGGCGCAAGTACATAATGTACGGCGCGGCCGGTTTGGCCGGCTCTTTCGGCGCCACCGGCGCTTCGGCTTCGCTGACGGTGACTGACTCTTCAGCATCATCGCCTGGCTCGAATGTGAGAGGCGCCTCTTCGTCGTTTTCGGCTTCGTCGTTGTCCGCTTGGTCGGTTGTCGGTGGTGCTGAATCGATCGCAGCTTCAGCTATTGTCACCGAAACGGCGGCGTCACCGGATGTGGTGGCGGGCGCTTCGGCTTTGGCTGCCGGCTTGCTTGCTTGCTTTTTTCCTGACTTGCTAGCGGGCGGCGATTGGCCGCTTTCATTGCCCGCTGTGCTCGTCGCAGTGGATTCGCACGGTTCATCGCCGGCGGTGGCAGCTTGCACGGCTGCTTCGGTAGTGGGCTCTCCTGCAGCCGGCACAATGTTGAACGCGCGCAACGCTGCTTTCGTGCCTGCCGAGCGTGCGAACACCTGGCGCGGCTTGACCCCTACTTCCGAGAGCGTGGCGAGCACTTGTCCCAGCTCATCGCGAGTCAAGCTGAGTGCTCCCAAATTCAAATCCACCGGTTGCTCTTCCCAAAAGTGGCTGGATACCTGTAGCGTGCAGGTGAGATGCTGCGTCGCTTCTTGCAGCGTTGCGCATCCGCCCACGTCAATGAGGACACCTTGCTCGGGCTGACTGATGATCGCTATTTTTGACATTTATTCTTTCGCACGTGAGAGGAGAACGACAGAGAGCGCATCCGTATTACCCTTGCAAAAATGCGGAAACGTCTCAAGGTTACGTTTGTAAATGGTATGAGCCTGAAAACGGCATGTCAAGCCGCGCGGCGCCTGTTCGATATATACGTTTGATGTAAATACAGTAAGGTTAGATATTGTTCCCATAGCAGATAATCGATTGACAAGCACGGAGGCGCACACGGTGGGCGTCGTGAGGGCATAAGCACGCGCCGCGTTAGCGAATAGATCTGTTGCTTTATCGGCAGTGCAGTAATGCTCATGAAACTCTAGTTATCTGGGGCGCTATCATTCATTCATTCATTCATTCATCCATTCATCCATTCATAAAGCGAGCGGACGATGTGCAGCTCGTCAGATAAGGACAAGGACAAGGACATCGTGGGAAACACTCTGCAAGGACAAACAGCGCTCATCACAGGTGGTGCCTCGGGAATCGGGCTGTCTACCGCGCAGCTCTTCGTGGAGGAAGGTGCCAATGTCGTCATCGCCGGACGTCGCACCGATGCACTGGATAAGGCGGTGCACAATCTTGGCGCGCCCGAGCGCGTGCGATCATTCATGGCCGATGTTTCCAGCGAAGGTCATGCCAACACACTGGTGGCAAATACGGTGCGCGCTTTCGGCGCCCTGAATATTCTCGTCAACAACGCCGGGATATTTCGCGGCGGGCCGCTTTTGGAAATGGAAGAAGATGATTTCGATGAGAACATCACGATCAACTTGAAAGGAACATGGCTGATGTGCCGGTATGCGGCGCGTCCGCTCATTGAAGCCGGCGGTGGCGCCATCATTAACGTTTCCTCGTACCTGGCTATTCGGGCTCATCATTCGACGCCGGCAAGCGGCTATGCCGCCTCCAAGGCCGGCATTTTGGGATTGACCCGATCGCTTGCGGTGGAGTTGGCTCCGTATAAGGTTCGCGTCAATGCCGTTTTGCCGGCTGTGGTGAAAACGCCGATGCTGACGGAGCTTGTGCCTCCCGAGCAGGTTGACGCACTGCTGGAACGCTCCAAAAAAGCGCACCCGCTTGGCCGTGCCGGCGAGCCTGAGGATGTGGCGAGGGCGATTCTATTTCTGGCGCAGCCGCAAAACAGCTGGGTGACGGGCGCGGAGCTCCCTGTAGACGGCGGCCGCGCGGTCATCTAACGGTTTGGAAAGTGAGCGGCCAACCCGAAAGGATTTCTGCCCTCCTCGAGTGTCTGATTAATGCGGCGGGATGCGCGCCGTTTTGCAGACCGAATGCCAATTATGGTCACTTTCTGCATGAAGAATGCTGCACGTGCTTGGAAAGGCAAGCGGATGTGGCAAGAATCGCATTTTTAAGTAAGAATGATGTAGCCTTCACTGTGGATTTGTGGCACTAAATAATTAGTGATGGAGGATCATCGTTTATGCGTCGCGCGCCCTTACTATTGTCAGCTGCCGCCCTTGTCCTCGGCGTTTGTCCCGCTATAGGACAGACGACAACCACCAGAACAGCCGCCCCTGCCAAAGCGGCAAGTCCTGCCGCTGCAGCCTTGGCCAAAACCGCCGAGCCGACCACGGCGCAGGCCCCCAGCCAAACGACACAGCCCTCCCAAGGCTCCACCACAGGAGCAGTCGCGGCTGAATCGGAGCACCGCTCCGACCCGGAAGCCAGCGCCATGGTCTATTACAACTACGGCATCCTGCATTACATGAACAAGGACTATGCAGGCGCTGCTCAGAGTCTTGAGCATGCCGTCAGACACGGATTATCCAAAAGCTCGAATGCTCGCTACGTGCTCGGCAACAGCTATTTCATGACCGACAAGCGCGACACGGCGATGTCCATGTGGGGTGACGCCGCAAAGATGGATCCGGAAGGATTGGCGGGCATTTATTCGAAGTATTGCGTCAATTGGGTACAAGCTGACAATGCGCGTAAGTCAGCTGAAGCAAGAAAGCCTATTGAGATCAAAGTCGACGATTCCGGTATTGTCGGCGACATGCCTAAGATGCCGGACGTCGAAATGGAGCGTCCCAGCGTTTACGAAGTAAGCCAGTGGTCGGATCAAATTCGGGCTCAATATGTGCAACAAGCGGCGGCTAAGATCGACAGCGATACGCAAAAACTGGATGAGGCGCGCCGAGTTTACGTACAAGCGCAAGGAGTGGTCGGCAATTTGGTGCCCAACGTGCGCCTGAAGACGGAAACCGAAGCCGACTACAAGAGACGCCGCGATGCTTATGCCGCGCATGGTCAGCAGATGTTGAAGCCGTATCAAGATGCGGTGGTGTCATACCAGCAAGGCTTGAAGGACGCGAATCAGATTCTCGAAGCCTGCCGCGCCGCGTACAAGAAAGTGTATAGCGAGCTGGCGGGACGGTAACTTCTCGGGCGGCGTCTTGCGCGGCCCTACCGATGTTGATTCTATGCAAGGGCGGCGCCAGGCGCCGCCCTTGCTACGACGTGAAGATTGTTTGGATGACGCGCTCGGCGGCCGAGTGCGGATCGACTTTGTGATCGACGAGCTCGGAGACGAGATCTTGCACTTGTTTGCTGTGCTCGAGCGACTGGTGCAAGTTGGTGCGCGCGATTTCTGCCACCAGCTCAGCCAGCTCCGCTTCGGATTTGGCGCGCCGTCTGGCTTTGAGGTTGCCTGTTTTCTCCAACCATTGGCGATGCTTTTGAATGTCGGTCCAAACCTTTTCCACGCCCTCGTTAGTTTCTGCGTTGGTTACATCCACCGGCGCATGCCAGCCTGACTCATTCTTGCTCAGCTCGAGTGACTGCATCACTTCGGTGGCAGTTTTTTGCGCGCCCGGCAGGTCGCCTTTATTGACCACGAAGACATCGCCTATCTCCATGATTCCTGATTTGATGGCCTGAATGTCGTCGCCGGATCCCGGCATCAATACGAGCACTGTGGTGTCGGCTGTTTGAGCAATGGCCAATTCCGATTGTCCGACGCCTACTGTTTCGATGATGATCACATCGAAGCCGGCTGCTTCGAGCATGCGCACCGCGTCATAGGTGGCGAGCGCCGTGCCGCCTGCGTGGCCGCGATTAGCCATCGACCTAATAAAAACGTTTTTATCGAGTGTATGTCCTTGCATGCGGATGCGATCTCCGAGTATCGCACCACCGGTAAATGGACTTGTCGGATCGATGCACAGCACTCCGACGCGCAATTTTGCTTTCAGTATTTCTACGATCAGCGCGTCTACAAGCGTGGATTTGCCGACGCCAGGCGACCCGGTGACGCCGATCAAGTGGGCGCGGCCGCTGTGCGGAAAAAGCTTTCGCACGAGCCAGGAGGCTTCCGGTCCGCCGTCTTCAACGATGCTCAACGCTCGTGCAAGGCTTCGACGGTCGCCGGACAAAATATCCTTAGAAATGCTTTCCAGCGTAAATTTCAAGCTGTGGCGGTCCACTGTGTTTCCCTTATTTTGCAGATCTTAGCAGTAGCAGGCTCATGGGGAACAAAACAGGCTACACTGGGTTCTTAGTTACTGTGAAGTCCCTTGCGTAGGTCGCTTACTATGCGAAGAAAGTTTAACGGCGTGTTGGCTGCTCTAGTGGTCACCACTACAACAATGGCTCCCGCGCTCGCTCGTGGCAACGACTTGATTATCAACGACGGCTTCGGCGAACAAGTGCAAGTGAGGCACGGATTTTTCGGTCGCGATACTAAGGTTGTAAAAGATCGACTCGGCGATGGATTTGCCGAGAAGAGAGGACTGCTCGGCACACAAGAGAAAGATGTCAATGTGCTCGGCAACTCATTCCGATCTTCGAAGGGCATACTCGGCGGAACGAATCTGCAAGGCTCAGATATTTTTGGTGACCGTATGCAGACGAAAAGAGGGATCTTCGGTCGTCGTACCACCTATGTAGATGTCAGCGGTGGTGCATCGGTTGTGCGCAACTTGTGGGACCAGAACAAGGGCAAGATTTTGGGCACCAACGCCAACAGCGTGTTAAAGAGCCCTCTGGGGGCGCTTAACGGGCTGGGAAACAGCGCTATGCCGCCGGCCGGAGTGCCGGGAGTACAGGCTCCTGAGCTGCCGGGAACGCCGGCGCCGCTCAATCCATAGAAAAGGCGGGCTTGCGCCCGCCGGTACGTGATTCGTGAAAAGTAAGAGGGGACGGGCGGAAGCCCGACCCCTCTTACATGAAGTGCCCTGCCTGCAGCGCAATAGATTTGCTAGGGCTGTTTTCCTTTGAGGTATTTGATCCAGTTGGATTCGGACTTGCCGCCGGCGCGGCCGCCTTCGCGGGCGGCGTTTTCCGCTTCAGTCAGCATGATCGCCAAAAGGTCACGTTCGGATTGACAGGTTTTCAATTGGTGCTGGATATCCGCTATCTGGGCTTTCAGCTCTTCAGACTCAAGTAATTTGGAGCTGAGCACGCCTGACATGCGCGACAGCTCCTGATGCAAGTATTTATTTTCACGACTTTTGTCGGATAGCAGAGCGGCCTGGTTTTCCATGTCGACTCTCATGTCTTCATGGTCGCGCGCGACCCGCTCGAGCTCTCGAGCTTGGGCCGTCAGCGTAATGTTCCTCTCTTGCGCTTGAAGCAATGCATCTTGCAATTCAAGCAACTTCTCGATTAACGACTGGAGGTCCCATTGACGCCCGGTTACCGGGTTTATCAGTCGGTTCGTATCTACCATAGCGTGACCAAAAGGCTTTCTGCTCGCCCAGGTTAATATTCCCAAGCATACTCTGCTTCTATCAATTAATATGCGGTAAATTCAGACGGGCGCGGGATACAACGAAATGTCGGAATTACTCATAAAAGGTGGTCATGTCATCACTCCGATCGAGGAGAGGATGACGGACGTCACTGTGGAAAACGGTCGCATCACTTCCATCGGTCCTGTCTCATCCAAAGCGGCCGACGTCGACGCCAGCGGCTGTTACGTCACGCCCGGATTGTTTGACTTGCAGGTAAACGGAGGGACTCAGTGTGACTTCTGGGGTGACCCGGACGAAAAACAGGTTTTTGATTTCGCCGAAAGCCTTGCCAGGGTGGGCGTCACCGCCATCCTGCCCACGCTTATTACCGACGACATCGAACACCTGCGCAAGAACATCGAATTTCTCGAGAAACGAGTCGGCGTAGGCGTAAGCAGCCTCGAGCCGGCCGCCGTCAGCGGCAAGAGCCGCTCAGCAAGCGGCAGCACTGCGGCCGCAGCGCTGAAAGAGCGTCGCTTGCCCGTGCGCATGCCCGGAATACACCTGGAAGGTCCGTGCTTGTCACCGGAAAAGCCCGGTGTGCACCCGAAACAGCATATCGCTCCGCTTAGCCTCGCTGTCCTCGAGCGCATCATTGTTGAACCAGTGAAGCTCATCACTTTGGCACCCGAGAAAGATCCCTCAGGCAAAACTCTCGAGTTTCTCAAGCAACGCGGCGTCGTCATCTCACTTGGGCATTCGAATGCCACTTTGGATGAAGCGCAACAGGCATTTAATCGCGGCGTCACCATGATGACGCACACATTCAACGCGCTGCCGCCCATTCATCATCGAGAGCCCGGAGCAGTGACTGCGGCTCTGCTCGATGAGAGGATTTTTTGCTGCATAATTTGCGACGGCTTGCACGTTTCGCCTGCGGCGGCAAAACTGGTGTTTCGCTCAAAAGGCACCGCGCGCTCCATTCTCGTCACCGACATCGCCCATATCGGTACGAGCCAGGGAAAACTGGTCGGCTCGTCCATCACTCTCGACATGGCTGTGCGCAATGCCGTGAAATGGGGCGCGCTCACCTTCCAGCAAGCCATTCAGGCTGCCACATACAACCCGGCGCGCGCGATGGGAATGGATCATGCGATTGGTCATATTGCACCAGGTAAACTTGCCGATCTCGTCATTTGGGACAAACAGACGCTCGAGATCAAACATGTCATCACCGGCGGTGACCTGCTTTTTTAGCACGCACCGACCACACCTTCAGGCTGGCAATTTCTCGGATCTCGAGAAACGAGAAATCATGCATTTGCGATCCCCGCTGCACGGGCTTTTGTGGCTCGGGGTTTCTCGGTTCTCGGGAAGCGAGAAGTGCTGAGTGTGGAATCCCCACTGCATGAGCTTTTGGCGAGCTGAGTTTCTCGGATCTCGAGAAACGAGAAATTTCCTGCCGGACAGAGGTGCGAGCCTCCGGATCAGAAGTGAAGAGGTTTTAGATTGCCGGGACTTGCTCGTCTTGCAGTGCCTGCTGCAAGACCAGCTCGGCGGCGCCGACCATGCCGCCTGCTTCCTGAAGCACGGACGGATGAATTTCCAATCTTTCGCTCACGCGCGGCAAAGTGCGATCTGCCACCAGTTCGCGCAGCAAATCGAAATCCACAAATTTGGACATGCCGCCTGTGATCACGAAGCAATCGGGATCAAGCGTGTGGCATAGGGTGACAAGCCCGTTGGCGACGTGTTCGTGCCACTTGTGCACTGCTGATTGCGCCAGCACGTCGCCGCCGTCGGCGGCATCGAGAATATCTTGCGTTTTCAAATTGTCGCGCTTCGCTGCAAGCGGACATTGCTGCGGCGTGACATTTTCGAGCATTTCCCAGGCGGTGGCGACCAGTCCGCGACCGGCGCCGTACGCTTCCCAGCAGTCCCAGAGACCGCAAGTGCATCGCCTGCGGTTGTCCATGCTTACTTTGATGTGTCCGGCTTCGCCGGCGGCGAAGTGGGCACCGCGATAGACCTTGCCGTCGATGATAATGCCGACGCCGATGCCGGTGCCAAGGGTGACTGCCACTACCGCGGTTTTTTTCGCCAGCTCAGGCACCGCACAGACTTCTCCGTAAGCCGAGGCATTGGCATCGTTTTCCACGTGAGTGCGCAAAGCGGTTTTGCTTTGCAAAATTTTCTTGAGCGCAGTGCCTTCCCAACCGGGAAGATTGCCTGTCGAGCCCACAACTTGCCCGCTGTCCGGATTGACAATGCCGGCCGTGGCAATACCCAAGCCGAGGATGAGCTTGTCTTTCTTGAACTGCTCAGCCAGAGCAAGCAGCGCCTCGATGATCTTGTCTGCTCCCTTGGGAGTGGGCACACGCGTTGTTTCGCCTACGATTCGATGATTTTGAACCAGCGCGGCACTGATTTTTGTGCCGCCCAGATCAATGCCAAGTACCGGCATTTTAGATTTTTCCACCGCTAAATTCCGCCAGTCTGTCCCGCGTCAGGAGCGTTTTTGACCAAGAGCTTATTGAATCCAATCGGCGATCCGTATAGTACATCAAAGCCAAAACGCTGATAACCGGAAATGGTATCACGCATGAATAAGACCTTGAAGTCATCCGGACCAACGGCGGCTGTGATCGCTCGTGAATACATCAACTTGCTGTTCATGTTGTAGCCGAGGTTAGTGCCGAGCGACAGCCATTTTGTGACCTTGATATCGCCCTGGAAGTACACCGACTGCTGTCCCTGAATGAACTGGTCGAAAACGAACGGCGACTGTCCGCGCACGCCGGTTTGAGTGTAGCCGAAGCGTCCGCGGAAGCGGCCGGCCCGTGTATTGATCATAGGACCAGCCTGGGCAAGCAACATGTGATCGCCTGTCGAATACAGTCGGGCTGCTGCTCCGGCTGCAAACAGGAGGTCGGCACCATAAGCGCTGTTGCCGACGCTGAAGATGGGGTGACTGACAAGAGTAACCTGTTCTTGCAGACGATACGCACTGACTTTGCCTTTGTTGGTCGGCTTAAACAGCTGCGAGTATTGACTGCCCTGCAGGTTCACCAGCGACGGGTTGTCTTCGGCCCAGCCGCCCGATGTGCGGAAGTTGAGATAGCTCACGTATGGAATTTTGGCCAAACCGTGGTTGTCGACCACTTCGGCCAGCAAGCGAGCGCGGCGCATCCCGAACATGCCCTCGTTGAGGAAGCGGTTGATGCCGGACTGAAACTGCGTGTTCTTGGTGAACCTGTACTTGAGGTCGCCCACCAATATATTCGACACCGAACCATAGCCGAGGTGCGCACTGAACTTGTCGGTGCTGTATCCGATTTTAAACCCGGCGCCAAGCTTGCCGTTGTTGCTCGCCCCGCCGGAAGTGACTCCGCCGTATTGAAGAAGCGGCGCCCAGGAAAACGCCCCTGTTTTTCCGACTGCATAGTTGAATTGCGGACCTATGTTGGTGCCGCCGACCATCATGTTGTTGCCGATAACAGGAAGTATGGGAAAGACGACGCGCGTGTTCTCGGTGCCGACGTTGGCGGTGAACCGTCCTATGGGAACCGTGAAGTTGTCGAATTTCAGGTTGCCACCAAATACGGTGAGGTTGCCTTCGTCTTTGTACCGCTCGTAAATCATTTTGCGCGCGGTAAATTTGTAACTTTGCTTTTGCGGAACATAACCGTTCGGGTGCGCCATAACATCCATGGCATGCTCGCTGGAGCTCAGCGGACCGTAAAAGGCGTTGTTCATGATGTGGATCGGCTGAGGCAGCGAGAAGTCGCCGTTTTTGAAGACCAGGTTTCTGCCGTTGCCCTTTGCCGTGCGAGCAATGACGGTGGTTCCCTGCAACTCGGTGTCAGGATCCGTGATCAAATATTCGTCGGAATTGATGTGGAACTTGAATGAGCTGCCGGTTGTCAGCTGTCCGCTGCGCAGGATCTTGACGTTGCCGCGAGCATCGATCGTGCCGTTGTTCTGGTCATAGAGAATGGTGTCTGCTTGCAGCTTGGAATCTTGTCCGGCGATCAGGGCGACGGCATTTCCGGTGCCCAGGAAGGTGTTCTTTTCTTGATCGTATTCGGTGTCGTCGGCGACAATTTGCACCGTGCCCTTGAGCAGGGTGTTCTGGTCTATACCCGGGTCGCCGGCAGTCTCATCGTTGCCTACCTCGGCGGAGATGTTCGGCTGCGCAGCCACGGCAGACGGCGCAATCGGCTGAATGGGATCTACTTTGACATTGTGAGGGGCGTTGCTGCTCGTCCCCGCCGCGGTGGCTTGTGCGTCAGGGGCGGAATCGCCACTGGAATTTGTCGCTGTCGATGCGGACGATGCGGACGCTGCCGACGCTGCCGCTGTCGGTTTAGGCGCCGCCGATGGCGGCGTTGATCCGTCATCAATCTTCGGTGTCAAAGGCAACAGTACGGTGCCTGCCGGCTTGGGCTTATCCTTTTTGGATGCCGCTTGCACGCAGGCGGAAGGTGACATCTGCAGCACCATGGCTGCCGCCACCGAAAGGCTCATCAGAACTCTGAGGTTTGCCATCAATCTTCCTGTAACTTGGCGCCTGTGGGGGCGATGCCATGCGTCGCCCGACTGGTCCCATAGCTTATCTCAGAATGGCAATAGCTGCTGAAAACTTATCTCAATGTGCATAGATTGATTAATACACGCAGCGTCCTGCGCCTGATTTCCAAGGTGATTAATTGTGAATTATCTGGTGCCAGGTGAAGCGTTAATACAGATTGCTTCTCGGCAGTGTTAGTTTGTCCAAATTTGTTTTAATCTTAGCCAATGATGCAACCGTTTGTTTTCCACACGCCCACGAAGATCAATTTTGGCGAAGATACCATATGTGGTATCGGCGATCTTTTGTTTGAAATGCACGCCAGCCGCCCGCTTTTAGTCACCGACGCCAATCTTATTAAAGCCGGTGTTCTCAAGCCGGTGCTCGCCGTGCTGAAGGAAGCCGGCATCGAGAATCCGCACATTTTTGATGAGGTTCCGGCGGATTCGGATGTCGATTGCTGCCGCAAAGCCGCGCAAATTGCCAGGGACAATCAGTGCGACAGCGTGATTGCCGTCGGCGGCGGCTCCGTTATGGACACCGGTAAAGTGGCAAACATAGGATTATCTTTGCCCGGCGACGTTCTTGAATACGAAGGCATCAATACTCTGGCAGGCAAGCTGCAACCGATGATTGCCATCCCGACGACGGCCGGCACCGGTTCGGAAGTTTCCGCCGTTGCCATGGTCAAAGATCATCAACAAGGCAAAAAACTGGTATTCGGCAGCCGCTTCTTGTTTCCGGATGTAGCCATACTCGATCCCAAACTGCTGTTGTCGTTGCCGCCCAAGCTCACTGCCGCCACCGGGCTCGATGCCCTTACGCACGCCATTGAGTCTTATGTGGCGGCCACTACCAATGCGCCTGCCGACGGACTCTGCCTCGAGGCAATGCGGCTGATCTTCGCCAGCTTGCCGCGTGCCACTGCCAATGGTGCAGACCTGGAAGCCCGTTCGGCCACTCTTATCGGCAGTATGATGGCCGGCGTGGCCTTCACCAATGCCGGAGTGGGGGTTGTCCATGCCATCGCTCATTCGCTGGGCGGCAAATACGGCACCCATCACGGCATGACCAACGCCATTCTTCTTGTGCCAGGAATGGAGTTTAACCTGAGTGAAGTGGCCGACAAATTCGGCGCTGCGTACCGCTACTTGCGTTCGACCCTGATGAGCGAACCGGCCCCTGTCGGCCAATGGTTTGCCAAAGATGCTCTGCCAGGAGAACCAGCCGGACGCATGCTGATCGCTGCCGTTAAGAGCCTGATTACGGAGTGCCGCTTGCCTGAGCGCCTGCGGGATCTTGGCGTGCCGGAAATATCTGAGGAAGATCTTCAGGAACTTGCTGAAATGTCCATGACGGATCCGGCTATGATGTTCAATCCAAAACCGGCCTCAACCGAGGACCTCATGGCAATCATCAAGGGAGCTTACTGATGGCTTACTTCTCCAGCACCGACGAGCTCAATCGTGTAATGGACATGCTCTGGCACAAGATAAAGTCCGACCCCGGCATGTCGCACAAGCTTCTGGAATCTAAGCTGATTGTCCAGTTTAAGTATCGTGATCCCGATGGCCTGCTCACAATTGATTGCTCGAGCGGTCAGGACATGGACATCATCATCGGCACCACTACTCTCAAGCCGGTGGTCGAGATGTCAATGAAAGCTGATGTGGCGCATGAGTTCTGGCTTGGTAAAGTAAATGTCCCGCTCGCCATTATGTCGGGAAAAATCGTCTCCAAAGGCCCTACGCCTAAAGCGCTTGCCTTGCTGCCGGTGATCAAACCGGCTTACGCGCTTTACCCGCAGGTGCTGCAGGAGGCAGGCAAGAAAACCGCTTAAGAGCGGGTGCATGAACATTGTTGCGATCGGTGAGGTCGTTGTCGACTGGCTTTCGTTGAAGCCGGGCGAAAGTATTTTGACGGCCAGCGAATTTCACCGAGGATTGGGCGGCAATTCTACTAATGTCGCCATTGGCCTGAGCCGGTTGGGAACCCCCGTGAAGCTGGTCGGCAAGGTGGGCGCGGATTTCCACGGCGAATATTTGAAGCAGGCTTTGCAAGCCGAAGGAATTGCGCTCGATAACATTCTCGCCGATGAAGGCTTTCCGACGGCGCAATGTTACATGACCACGACCAGCGAAGGCGAACACCATTTCCGCAATTGGCCGCGCCCGAACGCTGCCGACATGTTGACGCAAGAACAGTTGCCGGCGGCGTTGCTGCAATCGGCCGATGTTTTGCATACAACCGGCATTTCCATGATGATCGACCCGCGCCGTGGATCTATTCTCAATGCGGTAGAGCTAGCCGGCCAAGGCGGTGCAATTATTTCCTTCGACGCCGGCTTTCCTACCGGCGCCGACCAGGAGGCTCGCCGCCAGGTGGAGATAATTCTGTCGCGTGCGCACTTGCTGAAAACCAACGAGAACGAGCTGCGCTTCTGGTCCGGCGACGACGGCGGCGGCGACATCGAGTCCATGGCACGCCGAGTTTTTTCCCGCTATCAGCCGACGGCACTGCTGGTTACGCTGGCCGAAGCTGGCTCTATAGTGATCACCGCCTCGGATTCGATACACTGCAAGCCCTTCCCGGTCGAGGCGCTCTCGGGCGTCGGTGCCGGCGATGCTTATATAGCAGGCGTAATTCACTGGATATCCTGTCTGCTCGAGAACGCACCGCGTCCATGGGCAAAAGCGCTGGCGGAAATCGGCGTGGAACAGTGGCGCCAAGCCGGTCTCGCCGGCAACATCTGCGGTGCCTTCGCCACTCTCGAACACAACGCCTATGCCGGAATGCCGGGAAAACAACAGCTTCTTGACGCAATGTCAAGACTGAGCTCGACTTAACTTTGCACAAACCGGCCACAGGACTACACTTTGGTCACCAACTTGCCAGGGCACCCGCCCGCAGACGGTGAATATGCTGGGAATTCACGCTCTTATTTCATCCTTGTGTCACTACGCCGTCCTCGGATTGATATTAATCGCGGTGGCAAGCATCGTGATTTTCTTCAAAGTCTTCAAATCCGATTTTTCGCAGGATTGAGCGTTTTCGGCGACATTTTTCGTGTATCCCGCCTCCTCAGGGGCGAAACTACGTAGTGCGGCGCTGGACAAACGCGCCCGTTTGCACAAAATGGATCTACTCCCTTCACTGTCCCCTGGAGCCTCAGTTATGCGCCCTTACGAAACCCTTGGTCAGCCGCCCTTGCAGCGGCCTTACGAAGCCTTCGGTCAGCCGCCCTTGCATCTTCCCGACGACGCCGTGCATAGGCTGGCACAAGCGCTGGAATCAGGCGACCCCCGGCAGGTAATGATGCGTTTGAGTGCTGAGCACCAGGGAGTGCAACGCCAGCATCCGAATAACCCGCAAGCCGTTCATGCCGAAATGCACCGGCTCACCACCTCCGCCAACCAGGAAGCCGCCCAGTATGAACGCTCCTACGGCTTGCGACTTGTGCAGTTGCATCCGCACAGAAACTACGACGGCAGCATGGTAATGGGTGTTGGACGTTTCAACGGCTCGGGCTGGGAAGACTGGAATCCGCAAGCCAACGCCTGGATGCGTTCGGACAGTCAGCAGACGATGGGCGGACCCTACGCCGCGCCTCAAGTAGATAGGTTCGCCCCGGTTTCACCTTTGCTTTCACGCCCAGGCAGCACTGTGCCCTACGACTGGGGACGGTGGAACCACACCCCCGCTAATCTCGATGATACTGCATACGGTGACGGCTACGGTAGGAATCCCGATTACGCAGAACGTGAACGTGCACGGGAAACCGAAGCTTATCGTGAGCGCCAGGACGCTTATCGTGACCGGCAATTGGGTCAAGCAGCTTATCGCGATCCCGACTTCCGTTACACAACCGGTTCCGATCCCGACGATAGGATCGACCGACTCTACGCCATCGAGAGACGCATCGAACAAGAACAATTGCAATTGCAACGGATGATGCAGCAACTGGCTGCCCAGGAGCAATGGCTCGCCCAACAACAACAAATCCGTCCTGGTTATACCGGCGCCTACGCATCCGGTTACGCTCCCTACGCGCCCAACTACGCCGGACGGACTGCCGGCTGGGAGCAGTATCACACGCCCGATTGGCGCCACCGCAATCCTCAATTGGCATACGCCAATCAAATGCAGCAATGGCAACAGTGGCAGCAGTACCAACAGGCGCAGCAGTATGCGCAGTATCAGCAATACGCGCCGCAATACACTCAGTATCAGCAGTCCGCCCAGTACCAGCCCTATCCCTATGCCAACACCGGTTACGTCATGCCGCCTATGCGTCAATTAGCCATGGGCGGGCACCACCGCGGACTCCGCATCATGCTGTGATGCTTATTCTGACCGTGCGTTCGTGACACCGGATTTGGTACTACGGCTGCAGAATTTTCGATGCAGAGAACAGATATTCGCAGATGGCGAACATGCTGGTAATCTGTTCCTTTGGAACCTGATCCTTAAGTTGGTAATACTCGACGCAAAGTCCGCACGCCAAAACTTCGACGCCGTTGTCCTTGAAATCGTTGAGTACTTTTAGGGCGGGCGAATTCGTCGACATCAAGCGCACCCCCGTGTTGGCCAGCAGAATTGCTCGCGGACGAAAGCCTGATTCGAAAGTTGTTTGCAAAAACAAATTCATCAGCGTTTTGCTGAAATCTTCATCACCGTGCCCGAACATATCCTTGGCAATGAGCATCACCGTCGCCGCTTCGGTGGCATCGTCGCGTTGGGCCGCAGGCGCAAAGTGCACGGCTTCATGAGCATGAGGCAAAGTTTGTCCGGCCGCCGCCTTGGTGGCCGGCGACTCGCCGACGGCAGTACCGCGTTCGAGTGTGATAGTGAAATAGCCGTCGTTATTCTGGACGTTGCAATTCGCTTTCAGCGACCGCGCCAGCCGTTTCAAATTGTTCACACAAACATCGTCGTCAACCAGCGCCTCTACAAAGCGCGTTTGAGGATCGTCAAATAGTTTTTTTGTGCGCAGTACCGGCTCGGGACAACTAAGTCCTCTCAGGTCTACTGTTTGTTTCACTTGTTCCGGCATTTAAGCGACCTCCACTTGGCCAGAGGCTCCATTTTCAAAGTGTCCAATTATCGCACCGACCAGTCCGGCTCTTTGCAGATCGGCGCACAGTCTTTCCGCCGCCGCCTGCTCGAGAGCGAAAAGCAATCCACCGGATGTTTGCGGATCGAAAAGCAAATCTGTCAACGCCAGATCGATCTCATCATTTATATAGGCGATTTCTTTGTACGAGTTTCGATTGGCGTATGCGCCTGCAGGCACGAGACCTTGTTCAGCGAAGCTGCGAGCATCGTTCAGCAGAGGTACGTTGCCGGCGTTCAATCGAGCCTTTAATCCCGACCCCTTAGCCATCTCGTGCACGTGGCCTATCATGCCGAATCCTGTTACGTCAGTTGCCGCATGCAACC
>DATNQY010000229.1:0-4262 GCA_036703785.1 Candidatus Obscuribacterales bacterium | reverse complement strand
CAGACATGCGCGTTGAAGCCCTTCAACCCACCGTGCAATGTATTTCGGCTATTGTCATTTTTTGCCAATGTGTACTTGACACCATCCACGGTGAACTCGCCGCCCGCGATGCGGTTGGCATATCGCCCAATCGTCGCACCGAAATAAGGATTGTCCTTCAGCTCATAGCCTTCGATATTGTCAAAGCCGAGTGTGATGTCACCTAATTTGCCGTCCCGATCGGGCACCCGCAGCTGAGTAAGCGTGGCACCGTACGTGGTGATTTTTGCAACTGTCCCATGCTTATTGGTTAGTGTGTACAAATCGACGGTGGTGCCGTCTTTGGTTTTGCCGAAGCTGGATCGTTCGATTCGGCTGCCAATCGGGGATGCACGCATATGCTCCGGTCCTAGTGATTGGGGAAAAGCAGGCGCAACAAAGAGGATGGAGGCCAATATTGCCGGCAACAAAACCGTAGGCGACAAAAACCTCATGCGCTCTCCAGTGGCTCAAACAGCAGGGTGATTGTAGCACTCCTAGACCCGGTGAGCGCACTCAGATACGGCAGCCGATTGAAAGTGATCTACGCGGCGCGCCGTTTGTTCATTGCGTACAGCGCAAATCCAATTAGTCCTCCAGTAACTGCGGCGAGCGTTCCGACGTGCGTTCTCGCCCAGACTTCAGGAGCGATCGGGCGCGAGCGGTCATCGAATGATCCGTGTGCTCCGCGGTCGCCGGGAACATAGTTCCATAAATTGTTAGGTCTGTCCGGTGAAACCGGCTCGTCCGTTTGTTGACCTGCGTAGCATGTTTCACCCAGATATTTGTCGAGATATGCTGGGATCACTTTCTCGCCTAGAACCGCCTCGACAGTAGGATATGCCACCAAGAGTTCGCGCGGAGTATGGATAGATGCCCAGTGCACTGCACGCGCTCCCACTTCGGGCTCGTAAATCGGGGGAACCGGCTGCGGGTGACGTGGCAATCGACTTTTCACCCAATCAAACTGCGGTGTGTTGAGCGCCGGCATGTGAACCATGCAAACCTTCACCTCGCTATTGTCATGCGACAGCTCGCACAACAGCGATTCCGTGAATCCTTTCATGGCATGCTTGGACGCGCAGTAAGCAGATTGCAGCGGAATGCTGCGATAAGCAAGCGCCGACCCGACTTGAATGATTACGCCGCGATTGCGCGGCTTCATGCGTTTCAACGCGCTCAAAGTTCCGTAGACATATCCGAGGTAGGTTACCTCGGTGACCCGTTTGTACTCTTCAGGCTCCATCTCCGCCACAGGCGAAAATACAGACACCATCGCGTCATTCACCCAAACATCAATCGGTCCGAACTGCTGCTCCACTTTTTCGGCAGCATCCTCGACCGCATTACTATCCGCTACATCGAGCGGCAGAATCAAACCGGTACCACCGTACTGTTCTACTTCGCGGCGGGTACCGGCCAATGCCTCCGGATTGCGCGCGATCAGTCCGATGCTCGCGCCTTCTTTCGCAAACTCATGCGCAATTGCTCGTCCGAGACCGGCGGAAGCTCCTGTGACGATTACTACTCTTCCTTTTTTCATCGCTTTCACTCCTCTCACATTTCGTGCGACGCGGGACGCGTCGTCGCGGTGCCTAGCAACCTCTGCAATAGGAAACAGCGGGCTGCCGCCCGCCGGTACAGAGGAGCGTAGGGCTGCCGCCCGCCGGTGCCGAGGAGCGTAGGGCTGCTGACCGCCGGTACGAGACCGCCACAATAGAGAACAATACTGCCGGTGGTGCGTCGAGGGAGTTAACTGTATGAGGTCAGCCATGGATCGGAAATCTGATAAGGGTGTTCGCATCCTGGATGGTAGCTCGTTCTTTGTCAGCGACAGTCTCGGCAATTCCACCGGCGCAGAAACAGACGGGCTATTTTTTCACGACACCCGCTTTTTATCGGTAGATGTTCTGCGTATTAATGAACAAACGCCGAGATTGATGAGCACGAAAAATGTCGATTATTTCTCGGCACGTTTTTTCATGACGCTGCCGTTCGGCACAATCTACGATTCACACCCGATTTCCGTGGTTCGCTCGCGGCTAATCGGTCGTGGCGCGACCGAGCAGATTCTGATCGAAAATCACAGCACAACGGCAGTGGACTTGATGGTTACGCTTCAGTTCGATACCGATTTTGCCGATCTATTTGAAGTCAAGGCCGGCACCGCCAGCCTTAACAAGCGAGACATAGTGCATGTCAGCAGTACCAATGGCATGAGCTTCACATATGAGACGGACAAACTGTTCAGGCAAACGATCATTGAGTTTTCACAGTCCGCGACAGTTGTCGATCGCACAGCTTACTTCAAAGTAAATATAGCCGAGAAGAAATCATGGACGCTCGACATCACTATCATCCCTGTTATAGACGCAGAACAGCACCGTCCGAAGTACACCGCGCGTTCGTTCGGCAAGGCGCGACCGGAAATGAAGAAATCGATGAACGAATGGCTGGGAGATATACCGGAACTTTCAACCGATCTGGATTTCCTTGTGCACACGTTTAATAGAACGATTGTGGATCTGGCGGCATTGCGTTTCTATCCGCACAACAGTAAGGATCCCGTGCTCGCAGCCGGCTTGCCGTGGTTTATGGCATTGTTCGGTCGCGACAATCTGATCACGTCTTATCAAACTTGCTTTCTCGCGCCTGAACTGGCACATGCATCTCTGCACGATCTGGCAGCCAGGCAGGGTACGGAAACAGTCGACTTTCGTGATGAACAACCAGGCAAAATTTTGCATGAATTGCGTTCTGACCAGCTAACCCTCGAAGGCAAGCTGCCTTACAGCCCATATTATGGGTCGTCCGACAGCACTCCTCTATTTTTGGTCCTGCTGCACGAAGCATATCTTTGGACCGGCGATGCAGGCATGGTGCGATCGCTGGAGAAAGCGGCAAGAGACGCACTCAAATGGATGGACGAGTTCGGCGATGCCGACGGCGACGGGTTTATCGAGTATAAAACCAAATCACCCAAGGGACTGCGCAATCAGTGCTGGAAAGACTCGAGCAACAGCATCATGTATGCCAACGGCAAAATCGCGGAACCCCCGATTGCCGTCTGCGAAATCCAGGGGTATGCATATGACGCCAAAGTGCGCACGGCTTACCTCGCCGAAAAGATTTGGAAGGACGAAAAATTAGCGAAAAAACTTAGACAAGAGGCGCAGAAGCTAAAAGAGCGTTTCAATGAAGATTTCTGGACAGATCGCGATGGTGGCTATGCGGTGCTTGCTCTCGACAAGGACAAAAACCAAGTCGACTCCCATACTTCCAACATGGGACAACTTCTCTGGTCAGGAATCTTGACCAAAGAACACGCCGCACAAGTTGTGCAGCAGCTATTCAAAGAAGACCTGTATTCCGGTTGGGGCGTGCGCACAATGTCGACATCCGACAGGGGCGCAAATCCCATCGGCTATCATATCGGCACTGTCTGGCCGCACGACAATAGTTTGATTGTTGCAGGGCTAACAAATTACGGCTATCGCGATGAAGCGAATAAGATCGCCGCCAATCTTATTGAAGCGGCCCACTACTTCGAGTACCGTCTGCCGGAGGCGTTCGCCGGCTACAGCAGATCTCAATTTGCTTATCCGGTGGAATATCCTACTGCCTGCTCGCCGCAAGCGTGGGCGGCCGGTGCCCCGGCGCTGCTGTTGCGTTGCATGTTGGGATTGAAAGCAGATCCGGAAAAGCGCACGCTCGAGGTTGACGCCTACCTGCCCAAGAATATCAAATACATGCAACTGAAGAACTTGCGGCTGTTCGGAAACGTTTACACCGTTAACGTCGACGACAAAGGTGCGCACATCGAACAGCAGGAGCCGGCTCAGATGGAAGCAGCGCGACAACACAAGAAGGAAGCGAAACGAGCAGCGAGCTAAGCCACGACAACTCAATGGGAGCGATAGGTTATGTCACACAATGCCTCAGATGTATTTGTTGATACGATAATTGCCTGGGGCGTTGATACCGTCTTCGGGATTCCAGGCGACGGCATCAACGGAATAATAGAAGCTCTGCGCGAGCGCAGCGAGAAGATCCGGTTTATCCAGACTCGGCATGAAGAAGCCGCAGCTTTTATGGCCTGCGCCTACGCAAAATACACCGGACGGCTGGGCTGCTGCCTGGCGACCTCCGGCCCCGGCGGCATTCACCTTCTAAATGGGCTTTATGATGCGAAAATGGATCAGGCACCGGTGCTGGCCATCACCGGCCAAACATATTCCGATTTA
>DATNQY010000228.1:0-26395 GCA_036703785.1 Candidatus Obscuribacterales bacterium | reverse complement strand
GCGGCGGCACGAGTGTTGCAAAAATGCCCCCGCAGTGTGATGGAAGGCAAGAGACATAGGCGCACCTGCCGTTGCTATACTTTGCCGCGATGACACCGGTATGGGACGTAGCGATGCGGCTGATTTTTCATAGACTGATTTCGATAATACTTGCGGCGTTGATCATTTGCTTTCAGCCGGCGCGTGCTGAAATCGGACTCTCGGATAATGAAATAGTTATCGGCACCCTCGGATTATGTTCGGGACCGAGCGGTTTCTACGGTCGCGAAATGAACCTCGGTGTCGATGCGTTGGTTAGTGCGGTCAACGCCAATGGTGGCATTTATGGGCGCAACCTGCGCGTTATTCATGAAGATGATCAGTATGACGTCGACAAAGCGATCGCGTGCTTCAACGACTTGATGACCAAAGGCGTGTTCGCCATTACAGCACAAGTCGGTTCCCCGACGTTGGCCAAGTACATTCCTATGTGTACAACCAACAAAGTACCGATCATCGGTGGTTTTTCAGGACCGTATTTTGCCTGCGAGCCGGTGAAGCGCTATTTCTTCAACGCGAGACCCTCCTATCGGGATGAAGAGCACGCTGCCGTTGATCACCTTTGGAAACTGGGCATTCGTAAGATTGGCGTGATCTATCAGAACGATGCGTATGGTTCGGACTGTTTGGTGGGCGTCAAAGAAGCGTTGGAAAAACGGAAGGCCGATGTGGTGGCAACCGGATCGTATGAGCGCAACAAAAACAATGTCGTTGAGGCTGTCGGCACTGTCATGAAGGCAGAGCCGGAAGCCGTAATCATTGCGGCCGTGTACAAACCCACTGCCGATATTCTCAAGCAAGCGCACCAGCAAAACTGGCACCCCATATTCGTGATGGGAACAGGCTCTTGCATTGATGCCATGATGCCGCTGGCTGCGGGCACGGCAGACGGCTTCCCGGTTAGCGAAGACGTGCCGCTGTTCACCGACACTGACGTGAAAGTAGTCGCCGACTTCCAGCGCGATTTACACACCTACTTTCCGAAAGAAAAACCGACCTTTACCGGATTCAAAGGATATGTCGACGCTTTGCTGCTCGTCGAGGGCCTCAAAAGAGCTGGCAAGAACCCGACTCGCGAAAAGCTGGTGGATGCAATTGAGAGCATCAAGAATTTCGAGCTCGGACGTGGCTTGAAATTGAGCTTCAGTGCCTCCGATCATTGGGGCATGCACAATGTGGTTTGGGTAACTGCAGACAAAGGGCAATTTGTGCCGTTCACAGATTGGTCGGCATTGAAAGCGAAACACTGACGAGCGTTTTGATAGATGGTCGGACTAATCAAGCAAAGCGACCTGTACTCGCCTTCAAGAAAATTCGCGGCAAATGGGACTTGACGTGGTTCGGATCCGCCGGCACATAGTAAGATCTGTGCTTCCTTGCAGGAGTAAGACATGCCGGTGAAAACAACCACTCGCGCGTTTGTGCTGAGCGCGTTTGACAAGATTGAAGAGCGTGAGCAGAAGATTCCCGCGCTCGGTGCGCACGATGTGCTTGTGGAAATGAAGGCGGCATCTCTCAACTATCGCGATGTGCTTGTTTGCAAAGGTCTATACAGTCGCAATCTCAATCTGCCCCTGGTCGTACTTTCTGACGGAGCGGGCTCGGTAGTGGAAACAGGCGCTGCGGTTACTCGCGTGAAGAAAGGGGATCGGGTGATGCCCGCTTTCTTCCAGACCTGGATATCCGGCGAGCCGCACGCGGACAAATTCAAGGGCGCGCTGGGCGCCGGCATCGACGGAGTACTGCGCAATGAGGCGGTGTTCAACGAAGACGGGCTGCTACTGGTGCCCGATCATCTGTCATTTGAAGAAGCGGCCACATTGCCATGTGCAGCACTCACTGCCTGGAATGCATTATTCGAGTACGGAGATGTGCAACCGGGCACTTCGGTTCTAACTTTGGGCACGGGCGGCGTGTCTATCTTTGCATTGCAATTGGCCAAAGCAGCCGGCGCGCGAGTCGTGATTAGTTCGAGTTCGGATGAAAAACTCAAGCGCGCAAAAGAGCTTGGCGCGGACGTCACAATCAACTATAAGCAGACGCCTGAATGGGATAAAGCCGTGCTCGGGGATTTCCCTCAGGGCGTTGATCATGTGATCGAGGTCGGTGGCAGCGGCACGCTCGACCGCTCCGTGAAATCGGCAAAGGCGGGCGGCCACATAAGTCTCATCGGTGTTTTAGCAGCAAAAGAAGGCGGTCAATTCGATCCTACCCGTCTGCTGATGAAGGGTGCCAGACTCCAGGGTATTTTCGTCGGCTCAAGAGAGATGTTCGAGCGGATGAATAGGGCCCTTGTGGCCAACCGGCTAAGGCCGGTTATAGATCGTACGTTCAAAGCGGAGCAGATCAGCGAAGCTCTGGAATACATGGCGAGCGGAAGCCACTTCGGCAAGATTGTTGTGAAGTTGTGACCGCGCCATCGCATATGGTGACTGCTGAGATAGCCGGCAGGTACAACAATAGTATGCGGTTTGCCGGGGAACTTAGTAGGAGCAACCTTATATCTCAGTCAAGCGCGGACGGTGTAAGGTGAGATCAAGCAATCTCTCAACCCTGCAACCTAGAGTAATAAGAAATGATCAACGACGATCTGAACCGGTCGCGTGAATGCCTGGCAGCGTGTGACGAACTTTTGAATCATTGCCTCGCCGAGCTGGATTCGCTATCCCAGTCTTTGACCGACCTCAGATGCCGGCAGAAAGCAGAATTCGGCGATCTCTTGCTTCGCACCACACTATCTCACTCCTTGAAGGCATTGAAAGAAAACATTGAAGAGAAACCAGGTCCATAACCTCTATATAGATGTGCTTCGGAATCAATCTCGCGCTCGCCAAACGGCGGACGCGCTTTTTATTCGTATGCAAACCGCGATGCCTGCCATTACATATGGTGGCAATGGGTGATTAAGTTGCTAGCCGGCGACAGTGTTTTAGCAAACAATCTCTTAAATCCATACGATTTATTCGCAAGGCGGATGCCTAGTATAATGGCGGCATGCGTGAAAACTGGACGAATGACGCGCGCAATATAAAGCTCTCCGGCGAACAGGTCGAGAGTCTGGTTCGCATGGCGATTCCCGGGGCTACGGTGGACGGCTTCACCTACGCCGATGGCGGATTGGCAAATACGAACATTTGCGTTCGGTTGTCGAGAGCTGTCCAATCCGTGCTTTTGCGATTATTCGTCAGGGATCCCGCGCAGGCGCGCAAGGAGTCGAAGCTCTATGAGTTGATCGACGGGAAGGTTGCCGCACCGCGGGTACATTTCTTTTCGCCGGACAATCCGATCAGCGGTCATCCTTTCCTCATTCGTGAGTGGATTGATGGCACTCGTTTAGAAACGCGTGTCGGCAACTTGTCCGAGGAAGACTCGAGATCGATTGGCACCGCGGTCGGCAAAGCGCTCGCTTCGATTCACGCCATCAAATTTGCAAAAGCCGGATTCTTCAACGAAGCTCTCGACATTCCGGAAGCGATAGACCTGGGCGCGGACGGACTGTTAGCTTACAGCCGCTCGTGCCTCGGTGATGGAATCGGGCGGCAGCGTCTTGGCGCGAAGGAGTCGGACGCGGTGCTCGCATTTTTAGAATTTCACGCGACACTTTTGAACCGTTGGAAAGGACAGCCGTGTTTGAGTCATTCCGATTTCGGAAGCTCCAACATAATTGTTCGGCGTGAACCATCTGGGTGGCAGCTGGCGATAATCGATTGGGAATTTGCATTCAGTGGCACGCCTTTTTTCGACATCGGAAATCTATTGCGGCCGCCGCTTGGAATTCGACAATCATTTGTAGACAACTTCGCCGATGCTTATCTCAAGAGTGGTGGCAGTCTGCCGGATGAATGGCGCCGCATCAGTTTGCTCACCGATTTGACGGCCTGGTTCGAATTCTTGTCGAGGCCGAATATCGACGAACGAGTAGTCAGCGATGCGCGCACCGTGATTCAATCGACCATGGCCGCGTTCTCAGGTAGAGGCGCGGGCGTCAGCCGGCATCACTCAAGAGGATCAAAATGACCAATTTAATTGCTCTATTGCATCCCGCCGTTCAGCAAGGGCTGGAACGCTGCGCAATACGAGGCGAAGTGATGGAATGCGATCCGAATCTCGCTGATACGGCTGCGTTTTGCGAGCACTATAAATTTGCACCCGATCAAACTTGCAACGCCATTATTGCTGCAACGAAGACCGAGCCGGTAAAGTATGCATGTTGCGTAATCCTTGCGACCTGCAAGCTGGACGTCAACAAAAAGGTTTGCAGTTTGCTCGAGGTAAAGCGGTGCTCGTTTGCTTCAGCAGAACAAACTCTCGAGCTTACGAATATGCTGATCGGAGGAGTAACGCCCATCGGCTTGCCTGATCTTCCTATCTACGTTGACGCTGCGGTAATGAACAACGAGCGCGTCGTTCTCGGCGGCGGCAATCGGTGCACGAAGATCTTGCTCAATCCGGCGGAGTTGAAAAAACTTCCAAACATGCAGGTAATCGAGCAGCTCGGACTGCCGAGATAAGCGAATGAGCACGAACGCCGAGGCTAGCTCTGTCTCGATGACCGGACTTGCCTTGTATTATCTGCGTCTGGGCGCGCTTGGATTTGGCGGTCCGGTAGCATTGGCCAATCGCATGCGCAGCGACTTGGTAGAAACGAAACATTGGCTGAGTGAAAGTGAATACAACGAAGGATTGGCGGTTGCCACCGCTTGCCCCGGACCTCTGGCCTATCAACTGGCAGTTTACTGTTTCGTGGAATTGGGCCTGTGGTGGTTGCGCTCGTGGCTAAAGCCTCTTATCAGTTAGCGAGGAAAACGCTGGCGACACAATGGCTGCCGTTGGCAATTGCCGGCGCCTGCTGCGCGATGACCGTGATCGTCGAGAAAGAACTGACGCTGACATTTGTGGTGGCAGGCATGGTAGGGATGCTGTTGTTGAGGCCGAAGACTGAGACGGCTGCCGTAGCCGTGGCTGCGGGAAACGGCGGCGCGGAAAGCGGGCTGAAGCCCGCCGGTACCGAGAGTGGTGGCAACAACGGGGTGAATCGCGGGCTCAAAGTCGCGCCATTGGTTTGCTCGTGTTGGCAGTGGCACTGGCGCTGCTTGATCTGCGGAAGCTCGATGTTTCTCTCGTAGCAAAGGAGTTCATTTTCTTCTTCCGCACGGGACTGATGATATTCGGCAGCGGGCTTGTTATCGTGCCGTTTCTCAAAGAGTATGTGGTCGATCAGTTTCATTGGTTGTCGCAGAGTATGTTTCTTGATGCAGTGGCGGTTGGACTGATTACGCCGGGGCCGGTTGTAATCACGGCTACTTTCGTCGGCTACGTGCTATCCGGCTTCGGCGGTGCGCTGGCGTCCACCGTAGGTATTTTTTCGCCTGCAGTCTTGTTCACGGCGGTGGGCACGCCGCTGCTGCGCCGTTATCGTAAGAACCCGGGACTTCAGGGGTTCATAAAGGGCGTGACTACTGCTGTGGTTGGCGTGTTGATTGGCACGTCAATTCTGCTTGGACGTGCCGTGCTCCACGACGCCTTTGCCTGGATCGTGTGTCTGGTTTGTCTGGCGATTGTGTTTCGTGCACCAAAAGTGCCGGAGCCGCTTCTCGTGGTAGTCGGCGCGATGCTTGCTTTGATTGTGCCAACCGGACGCTAGCGTCCTTTGTGTGGTGCTCCCATGTGTGTCATTTCGAGGGCTCGCGCCGCCGCCGAGATGTGAGGCATCGCCGCCGGTGCATGAGCCGCCGGTGCATGCGGCATCTGCTTGATCATATTTGCAAGATGGAAGCCGGCGGGGCTTGCCGGTGCGACATGCGGCATACCATGGGGTGCGCCGTGCGGCATACCATGTGGAGCGATTTTCGCCAACTCACCCAAGTGTAGGCCATGATTGTTGTGCGGCATCATATTCTTGGCGTTGCCCAGATGCAAGCCTTCATTGGTATGCGGCACCAGAGCCTTCGTATTGCCGAGGTGCAATCCCGCGTTCATGTGCGGATTCATGTGTCCGGGCATTATGCCCGAGTGTGCGACTTCACCCAGATGCAGCCCCTTGTTCGATGGATGCCAGCCTTGCCATTCGGAGCGGCACTTGTCTGCCTGATCGGGGTGGTGCATGAAGTAATCGTAGCGGTCATGGTGATCGCGCACCCAATCTTGATGGTCGTGAGCCCAGTTGTTGAACGCCATCTGGTTGGTCGGGCGCCAGCCTTCCCACTCCGAGCGGCACTTCTCAGCTTGATCGGGGTGCTGCATAAAGTAGTTGTATCGGTCTTTGTGAGCTGATGCCCATTGGGGATTTTGCTTGCACCAGCTGCTCCACGGCAGATGTCCGCCGCCAGAAGTTCCTTGTGGCGTCCAGCCGCCCCACTCCGGGTGGTCGCTGTTGTAGTGTCCGCTCCAGCCTTCCCACTCAGGGCGCATTTGTTCGCACTGATCGGGATGCTGCATGAAAAAGTTGTATCTGTCGTGGTGCGTGTTTACCCAGTCTTGGTGCCCTCTTGCCCAATCGGTGAATTTCATGTGTCCGTATGCATGACCGAGCCCGTTGCCGTTGCCATTCATACCGCGCCATTCGTCGGCGTGGCGATCGGCGTCCTCGGGATGTTGCATGAAATAGTTGTATCTGTCGCGGTGCGAAGTTACCCACTCTTGATGGTCTTTAGCCCAATCGCGAAACGGCACATCCGCTTTAGCGGATAAAGGCGTTAGCGGACATGTGGCCAATGCAAGCAACACGGGCAACCACAATTTCGAATGCGACATATTCTCTGCTCCAATGCACGAATAGGGAAGCGTTGAGTTCGATCTTAGTATACCCACGCCGATTCCGCGACTGGCGCGAGATAGCGCAATTCATACACGGTGACTTTCCAACGGCGGTGTTTACCTTTAGCAGCGGGCTCACGCCCGCCGTTGCGATGCGGTGAGGACCGCCGTTATGATGTTTGTTTGGCTAAAATGGCGCGCGCTTCTTGCGCCATGGATCTGGCTTCTCCATCATGGCCACTGGCGTGAAGCAGCGTCGCATAATTGATCATCGTGTGAGCCAACGCTGGATCTTCGGGGCCGAAGACTTTCTTGTCTATATCCATCGCCCGCTTATAGAGCGGTTCGGCATCGTCGAATTTTTTCTGTGCCATGTATACCAGTGCCAGGTTGTTTGCTGTCGTGGCTACATGCGGATCGTCAGGACCGACCGCTTGTTCGTAAATCTTTTGAGCACGCTGGTAAAGCGGAATGGCGTCGTCCAGCTTGCCCTGATTGCGATACATCTCGCCGAGGTTGTTCAAACAGTTCGCCACGTCAGGATGGTTTGGTCCCGAATTCTTTTCGTAATACGCAAGCGACCATTTAAGATGCGTTTCCGCTTGATCGTATTTGCCTTCGTCTAGATAGAGCGCGCCCAAATTGTTGCGAACGTTCGCTCCTTCAGGCGATTCGGCGCCGAGGGACTTCTCATAAATGGATAGTGCATCTTTGAAGAACGGCTCGGCCTGCGGGTAATGACCGGCTTCGAAATAGAGGAGTCCGAGACTATTGTCGCTTTCGGCAATTTCGGCGCTGCCTACCGGCAAGTTTTCTTCGCGCATTTGCAGAGCTTGTTGCAGCAATGGCTCAGCTTCGGAATAGCGACCTTGCTCGGTGTAAATGGTGCCCAATCCGTTCAACGAGGTCGCCAATGCCAGCAAGCCCGGTGCGATGGTCTTTTCCTGCAGCTCGCGAGCATGCTTGTACATCTTTTCCGCTTCGGCTATCTTGCCTTCGCGGTTGTAGACTTTGGCGAGCGAAGCGGCCGCGGCACCGGCCTCGGCAGTTTGTTTCGTTTCGTCAAGTGATTTCAGCGTGTTGGAAAGCGTCGATTCGGCGTCTTTGTATTTCGCTTGCTTGATATCCTGTTCGGCGGTGTTTTGCACCTGGCTGACATTGGTTCGGCAGGATGCCAGTCCGAGAGCGGCAACCAGGGTTGCTACACCGGCATAAAGCGTTGTTCTGCTGGTCATGATCACTACCTCTATTTGAACCGTTGTCGCGTGCCGAGTCCGGCAGCTTGGAGAATACAGGACATTATCATAGTATCCCGCTGCCCGTGAGCTATAGTAATGATATAGCCGAATATTGCGGCTGCAGGCGCGGTGTTGCGCCCGAACGCAGAAGGTGGACTTAATGGAACGCAGACAACTATTGGCAGCTTGTGTGCTGGCGGCTTGTGGCTTTTCGCAAATGCCTGCCTCTCTGGCGCAAACGGCTGTGCTTCAAGGCATGGTCGAAACCACCGGCATGCCGGACGTCGATGCGCTGACGGTGCCGGCGCCGGCATTGGGCCCGGCCACCGCTCCGCCCTTCGCTCCACAACGCGGCGCAGCGCACTTTCATGGCACGGCGCTCTCTCCCAGGATGGCACCGCTGACAGGCGGCGAATCTCGTCCCACAACTTATGTCAACACTGCCGAAGATCACAGAACCTACTTCCAAAAACACCCCAAAGTGAAAGCCACGGTAATCGGCGCCGGCGTCGGCGCGGCCGGCGGAGCGGTTGTCGGGCTGGTATCACACCGGGGCATTTTCCGCGGCGCGGCAATCGGCGCCGGCGTGGGCGCAGGCACTGGATTGATTCGTTCCAGCGATACACTCAAGCGTCACCCCGTCATTCGCGATGTGGCGACAGGCACCGCAGTCGGATTGGGATTGGGCTGGGCAGCCAGCCGCCGAGGCAGCACCGTCGGCAAAGCAGGAGCCCTCGGCGCTCTTGGCGGGCTTGGCTATAGCTTTTTGAAGAAGCTGTAGTATGCTTTCTCCTTGTGTCTAGAACGCAGCTACAACGCGACAATCGTTTCATCCAACTTGTGCCGCCGACGCCACTTGTGCAGGTGCGCATGGACACTGATGGGCCCGTGATCTGGTGCAAGCTTGAATTTCTCAATCCCAGCGGCTCAACGAAAGATCGTATTGCTCGATACATCTTGGAAAAAGCCTGGCGTTCGGGAAAACTGCAGAAGGGCGCCCGCGTTGTCGAAGCATCGAGCGGATCGACAAGCATCGCATTCGCGCTAGCTTCGGCGCAAATGGGTTTGCGTTTTACCGCAGTCATGCCCGAGGGCGTAAGCAACGAGCGCGTGTTGATCATTCGCGCTTACGGCGGCGAAATTATTCTGACTGCGAAGGAAGAAGGAATTCTTGGCGCCATGAGACGTGCTGAGAGCGAAGCGCAGAAGACTGGTGCGTTTTGGCCGCGTCAATTCGAAAATCCGGACAATCCTGAGGCGCACAAGAAATCGACTGCGCAGGAGATACTTGCGCAAATTCCCGACGGCATTGTTGATGCGGTGGTAAGCGGCATTGGTACAGGCGGAACGCTGGTCGGTCTTTATGAGGGTCTCGCCGAAAGCGGCTGTCCCGTGAAGGCGTTTGCCGCGCGACCAGTCTCCGGTGGCGATGGTACAAACTTCGATGTGGAATGTTGCAGCTTTAGTGTGCGCATACCCGGTGTGGCCGATGGACTCTCGAAACTTTATAGCGCGACGTCGATTCCCAATTCCGCCGAGCTGGAAATCAGGGATAGTGATGCGTTGGAGATGACGCGCAAATTGATCAATGCTGGTTTTCCTGTAGGACCAAGCTCGGGATTGAACTATTGCTGTGCGATGGAGGCGGCGAAACAACTTGGCGATGACGCGGTGGTTGTCACCGTTTTTCCCGACCGCATGGAACGGTATTTTTCCACCGAGCTGTTTGCAGCATTGCGCTAAACAAAATCGGCTGGTTTTCACCAGCCGATTATTGGGTTAGGAGCCTGTTGTTTCTAGAACAGATGCACACCGAAGAATGGCGTGTCGAGCCCGATGAGATGGTGGCGACGACGGATGCCGACGCCATATCCGACCGGACCACAAACGCCACAGCTGTTATCTAAAACAGCCGGTTGAACGAGTGTAGTTCCACAGCTCGGTGCTACTACCGCAGGTTCTACCATCATCTGGTCTGCACAAGTCGAACAGCCCGATGCACCGATCACTGCCGGTTGCACGATCGTGTTATCTAACACCGGAGCTGAAAAGCCTGTGTCCAGGATGGCGGGTTGGGTGATGACGTTTCCGCATGCGGATGCATTCGGAGCTGCTATCAATCCAATACCTACAGCAGCCATTGCAATTGTCAGAACTTTACCGAAGGACGTCATGTGAGTTGCCTCCTTGTTCCTTGGGAGCTCTGGCGACGAGTCATATGTGGCGACGGTTCCATCTCACGCATATGAACATAAGCACCCAAACCGACGAATGATCATCGGTTTAATGGCTTAGACGTGCGCCTGGTGCCGTTCTTCGAAGGCGTTCTCAGCCGTTGCGAGGTATGGCTGCCCGTGGACTTGCGCTTCTGGCGCTTTCTGTCTTGATAGGATTCGCCACATGCATTGGCACCACACTTCCCGCAGGTGCTGTCTTTTGCCTTGTGCGCGATGAGGTTGGTGCGATCTTTCAGCCAGAGTCCGTGCGCCGAGTTGGGGCCGGCGTGCACTGGGGTGGTGCTTAGCAGTCCACCGGCGATAATAAGCGCTGCAAGTTGGGCTCGTGAAAGGTGACGCACGGCGTCACCCGTACAGGTCTTATCCATAAAGGCCTCCGAAGATGGAACATTCTAATTGTGGTGATGCGGAGGCACCAAATGTTCCGCCCGGGGTAAAATATGGCGGATCAAAGCCTCAGGTGTTCGGAAATCGAGCCATGCGACCCGAAGAAAAATTTGAATTTGCACGCGTCGTCTTTTTCGGTCGTGGACTTGGCGAGTACGTCGATATGTTCAACCTCGACTTAAATGGGCTGAAAGGGCAACGTGTTCTGGATTGCGCCGGCGGGCCGGCTGCTTTTGCTAAAGAGGCTGCGCAAGCAGGGATTGAGGTGGTCGCCTGCGATCCGATGTATGCGGAAACAGCGGACAAGCTCAGGCATGTCGTGGATTCTGACGCCGCCGCAGTGACGGTAAAGCAACAGGCGAATCCTCAGACGTTGCACACCAACTATGTGAGCACTTCCGAAAGGCGCAAATCGATGGAGATCTTCCTCCAAGATTTCGCCGCCGCCCCACGCGGGCGCTACGTCTCCGGACGGCTGCCCACGCTGCCATTTGACGACAACTCTTTTGATTTTGCCTTGAGTGCCAATTTGTTGTTTATTTATAGTGATATCGCATCTGGTGGCATGCTCGAGAGCTCGCCGCTCGACTTGGAGTTTCACTTGCGCTCCACAACCGAGCTCTTGCGTATTGCTCGCAAAGAGCTGCGCCTCTATCCGTTACAGGGCGCCAACGCCAAAGGACATGCTTACCTGGCGCCGCTGATGGATGAGTGCACCGCGCAGGGACACCTTGCCTCTGTGGTGCCCGTCAGGCAGCGCGATCTAGTCGGTGCCGAAAGCATGCTGCGCATCGTCAAACGGGCCTTATAGACCGCCGTGCGCCTGGCGGTAGAACATCAAAGCGGTGATGCCAAATCCGATAATGATGATCAGCTGGCGAACCCGCCGTTGGCCGAGCTTCAATGCGACGCCGGCACTGCTGAGTGCGCCGAGAATCGTCCCGCAAGACATGAGCAGAGCGATGAGCCCATCAATTCTGCCGGCCATGATAAAGGTGATGGTCGCCACCAGATTTATTGAGGCGGTCAGAATATTTTTTACGCCGTTCATTTGATGAATGTTGGTCATGCCAAGAAAGCCCAGCGCCGCTAGAGTGAGAATGCCGATGCCGGCGCCGAAGTAACCGCCGTATACTGCCACCAAGAACATGAATATGATTACTGCCGGTACGTTCTGCAGATGAGCATCCTCGGGGTTTGTACCTTTGCTCTGCTCGCTGTGCGTGGCGGCGGTTTTTTGCTGAGCACGCTTGGCTGCCAGGCGCGAGATAGGTTCTTGCAACAGAAACAGCGTTGATGCTGCCAATATGAGCCAGGGAACCAGCATCGAAAGAAGATGGTCGCCGCCAAGCAGCATCAGCTTGGCTCCGACGAAGCCGCCGATAATCGACGGCAAAGCGAACAGTTTTATCGTTCTACTTAAATTGGGCAGCTCTTTGCGAAAACTGTAGGCGCCGGCCAGCGATGCCGGAACCAGCGCGATTGTATTGGTGGCATTAGCCACGACCGGCGTAATGCCGCACGCCAGCAGCGTCGGAAAAGTCAGAATCGTGCCGCCGCCAGCCACGGCATTTATGCCGCCTGCCAGAAATGAGGCGGCAGCCAGAATAAGGTAGGAGACCGGACCGATATGACTCATAAAATAGGTTGCCAGGCGTCCCGCCTATTCTGTCATATACATTTGTTCATAGGTGGGCTTGAGCAGAATCTTAAGCACAACTTCAGCGCCTAAAACTTCGTATGCGAACAAACGCATTGAAACCTCACGCGTTACGAATGGAGTTGTGGGCCATGGAGAAGTTGAAATCGAATCGTTGGTTGATGGTGGCGATCCCGATGGTGAGCGGGTTTTTTCTGTGCAGTCAGCCCGCCCATGCACAGTATGTTAATCCTAATCAAGTATATGGCTCAGTCAACCAGCAAATGTCGCAGGGAGTTCTTAGTCCCGGGCAGGCGCAAGACCTGATGAACCGCGAGAACAATTATGCGGCGCGAGCCGCCCGCCTGATGCGCAACGATGGTGGGGTGCTTACTCCCAACGACGCGAACAAATTGGCGCGCGAAGCAGCCAAAGATGCACGCCAAGACCAGATGGACCTGGGCAACAATGCTTACGGCGGCGGCGGTATCGGCGGTATCTTAGGCAATCTGTTCGGAGGCAGCAGCACGCCGCTGGGCACACCGCTAATGACACCACTGGCAACCCCGTTCAGTAATCCGTATGTCAGCTCGCCCTATCTCAACAACGTAGCGCCGGTGTACAACACTCCGGTATACAACACCCCGATGTATACGCCGTACACCAACACAGGGTACGTCAACAATAGCGCAGCCTGGGCTGCCCATCGTGCTGCCGAGCGCGCCCGCCATCAACAATGGGAACTCAGACACGGCTACTAGAATTTTATTCCATTCCATGAGGCTGGAAGCAGGCGATCGCAGTATTACAAGTTCGAAGACGACCGACAGTAAACCCCGGGGACTACCCCCCGGGGTTTCTGTCTTCTCGGCTAGAAGATTCAATACTTATTTCTTGCCTGATTCTTCTTTCTTCGTTTCTTTCTTCACTTCGTCTTTTTTCACTTTATCTTTGGCGTCTATCTTTTTCTTCGCTTCGTTCGTCTTAGTGTCGATCTGTTTTTTCTCGGCATTCGCTTTAGTGTCTAGCGATTGTTTCTCTTGCTGAGCCTGTTTATCGACCGCTTGATCGCGCGCTGCAATCTGTCTATTGCCGCCGCATGCGGCCAGGCTGCAGAGTGCTAGGGCGCTTGTTAATACGAGAACTAGTTGTTTCTTCATACTGTCCACCTTATTTGCCGGAATCCGCTGGCGTTATAAGACAGGCTGAGTTGCTGGGAGTTCCCAAACTCGGCTCTGCCATTAGACAAATAAGCTCGTTACAGATGGGCTGGATTATCGATCGCGTGCTCGAGCGGTCGAGCTTGCGCAGACTGATCCGGATGAATGATCGGCGAAATATGTTTGTTTTCGGCAATCTTGCGTTGAAGACGATCGAGATAGATGTAGAAGACAGGCGTGATATACAACGTCACCAGCTGTGATACCAGCAAGCCGCCGACCACCGTCAATCCGAGCGGCTGGCGTGCTTCCGAGCCGGCGCCGATGCCGAGCGCAATCGGTACGGCGCCCATCAGCGCGGCCATCGTCGTCATCATGATCGGACGGAATCTGGTTATACATGCTTGATAGATAGCCTGGTCGGGCGGCAAGTGATGCTCGCGCTCTTGTTCGAGCGCAAAGTCGATCATCATGATGGCGTTTTTCTTGACGATGCCGATCAGCATGATCAATCCGAGGAAGCCATAAATATTCAGATCGATGTGGAACACCATCAAGATCAACAATGCGCCTAAACCGGCTGACGGTAAGCCGGACAGAATCGTGAGCGGGTGGATGAACGATTCATACAGAATGCCCAGCACGATGTAAATTACCAGAATAGCCAGCGCAAGCAGCGCCCACATATTTTGCAGCGAGTCTTGGAACGCTTGCGCAGTGCCCTGGAAGCTGGTGGTAACCGACGCCGGCACCGTGCCGGCAGCCAGCTTGTTGATTTGGCTCACCGCATCACCGAGCGAGGCTTCCGGCTTCAGGTTGAACGAGATGGTGACTGAAGGAAACTGCGCCAGGTGATTGACCAGGAGCGGGCCCGTACCCACCTGGATTTGTGCCACCGCATCCAGTGGCACAGAGACTCCGGAGGGAGCCTGCATGTAGAACGTATGTAAGAGCGTGGGGTCCTTGTAATAATTGGGCGTCACTTCCATGATTACCCAATACTGATTAGTATCGGTGTACATGGTTGAGATTTGGCGAGCCGCATATGCGGTGTCAAGCGCGTTCTCCAGCTGAGACATGGTGAGTCCGAATTTGGAGAGCTTGTCTCGATCGACGCTGATGTGTACCTCGGGATTGTCCAGCTGCATGTCGCTGGTGACGTCGGTGACCATAGGCAACTGGCTGATCTTATCGATCATCGCTTGGGCTGCAGGGTACAACACGTCGCGACTGGGACTGGACAGCGTGTACTGATACAGGCTCATCGTCACCTGGCCGCCGATTGTGATCGACGGCGGGTTTTGAGGATATGTATTGATACCGGGCACGCTCTTCAGTTTTGGACCGAGCTCTGTAATAACTTGATCTGCGCTGAGCGAGCGCTGGTTGCGCGGCTTGAGAACGATGAGCAGCCTGCCCTGATTGAGGGCGATGTTGGGGCTGCCGTTGCCGACGCCGATGCTGGACATCACCGATTGAACGTTTGGATCCTGCCGGCAGACACTGACCAGCTCTTCATGGTGCTGTTCCATCGACTGGAAGGAAATGCCTTGCTCGCCTTCGGTCATCACGACAATTTGCGAGGTATCTTCGCTGGGCATAAACCCTTTCGGCACGAAGGCAAAGAGGATACCTGTGGACACCAACATGATCAAAAAGGCAATCATCACAGTCGGTTTGTGCTCGAGTGCATAACTGAGCGTTCGTTGGTACCAGCCCATGAGAACGGCGAACGCTTTGTCCGTCGCGGCGGTGATGCCGCCGGCCAAACCGCCGCCACCGTATTCGGCGTCGCGGTTAGCGTGTGATGATTTGCCATGCCCGTTTGCGCGCAAGAAGCGGCTGCACAGCATGGGTGTAAATGTAATCGAGATGAATCCGGATATCAAAATGGCGACGCTGATGGTTACGGCAAACTCGTTGAACAGCTTGCCGATAATTCCGGGCATCAGGAGCACCGGAATGAACACCGCAACCAGCGACAGCGTCATCGAGAGAATGGTAAAACCAATTTCTTTGGATCCGTCATACGCGGCCTCCAGCGGAGATTTCCCCATCTCCATGTGCCGCACGATATTTTCCAACATGACGATAGCGTCATCGACCACGAAGCCGACCGATAACGAGAGAGCCATCAACGATAAGTTGTTAAGGCTGAATCCAAGCAGGCGCATGGCGGCGAACGTTCCAATAATGGAGATAGGAAGGGCTAAGCTGGGAATCACCGTCGCCGAAATATTGCCGAGGAACAGGAATATGACGAATACCACCAGTGCCACGGTGAGCACCAATGTAAACTGCACGTCGTCCACCGAATTGCGAATCGACACTGATTGATCATAAAGAACTTCCAGGTTCACCGACGGTGGCAGCAGCGATTGGAACTGAGGCATGAGCTTCTTAATGCTGTCCACGACTTGAATCGTGTTGGCTCCCGGCTGGCGCTGGACAGCGAGAATGACGGCGGGCTTGCCGTTAAATGTGCCGAGCTCCTTGTCATTTTGCACGCTGTCGATAACGTCGGAAACATCATCCAGGCGAATTGGATTGCCGTTGTGCATGCTGATTACTATGTTTTTGTACGCGTCGGCATCCAGAAGTTGCCCGTTGGTCTGGATGGTGAAGGCTTCTTGTTTCCCCCAGAGCGTCCCGGTGGGCTGGTTTTGGTTGGCTGCCGACACGGCCGTCATCACGTCATTGAAGTCGAGACCATAAGCCGACAGACGCTGCGGGTTTACCTGGATGCGCACGGCGTAGGTTTGCGATCCGTTCACTTGCACCTGAGCCACTCCAGTTACTCTCGAAAGCCGCTGGGCGATCAAAGTTTCTGCATAGTAGTCGACCTTATTTAACGGCATCGTGTCCGAGCTGACAGCCAGATAGATAACCGGCTGGCTGGCTGGGTTGACTTTTGAGAACGTCGGCGGTGACGGCATCTGCGGCGGCAGTTGTTTCGATGCGGCCGTAATCGCGGCTTGCACATCGAGCGCGGCACCGTCGATGTTGCGTGTCGGGTCGAACTGCAAGGTGATCTGCGACTGTCCCAGGGTGCTGGTGGAAGTCATCTGCACCAATCCGGATATGGTGGCAAACTGCTTTTCCAGCGGAATGGAAACGGCCGAAGCCATGGTCTCCGCACTCGCTCCGGGAACAGCGCTAGTCACCTGAAGTGTCGGGAAGTCGACGTTCGGCAAGTTGCTAATCGGCAATGACTGATAGCCAATCGTTCCGAACAAGATAATCGCCGCCATGACCAGCGTGGTCATGACCGGGCGGGAAATGAATAACCGGGCGAGATTCACGATGTCACTTCCAGGGGGTTGGGGGTGGGCTGACGATGCGGACCGAATTGTTTAAGCCAGTTTTGCAGGCGGTCCAAATAAATGTAGAAAACAGGAGTGATATAGAGAGTCACCATCTGCGATACCAGCAGACCGCCGACGATGCTCAAGCCCAGCGGTTGGCGCGGAGCGGCTCCCTGTCCTTGCGCCAGGGCAATCGGCAAGCTGCCGAGCAGGGCTGCCATCGTAGTCATCATGATTGGACGGAAGCGCACGATGCAAGCCTTATAAATTGCTTCTTCAGCGTCCCAGCCGTGCGTTCGTTCTTGTTCAACAGCGAAGTCGATCATCATGATGGCGTTTTTCTTAACGATGCCGATCAGAAGGATCAACCCGAGAAAACCGTAGATGTCCAGCGGCAGGTGAAACACGAGCAGAGTCAGCAGTGCACCCAGTCCGGCCGATGGCAATCCGGACAAAATTGTCAGCGGGTGAATGAAACTTTCGTAGAGACAACCGAGCACAATGTAAATGACCAGGATTGCGATCACCAGCAGCCAGCCAAGATTGCCTGTGGAACTTTCAAATGCTTGCGCGGTGCCCTGGAAGTTGAATTGCACGTCAGGCGGCAGGGTGTCCTTGGCGACGGCTCTGACTTTATCCACAGCCTGGCTGAGCGACACGCCGGGCTTCAAGTTGAAGGACAGCGTCACTGACGGAAACTGTCCAAGGTGGGTAATCGATTGCGGACCAATGCCGCGATCGATTGTGGCAACCGTGCCCAGAGGGACGAGATCACCGTTTGTTGTCGAACGTACGCGCAGCCAGGACATTACCGAGGCATCGCGGTAGTAATGCGGCTCTACCTCGAGAATCACCCAATACTGGTTAGTCGGCGTATAAATCACGGAAGCTTGCCGCGCCGAGTATGCACTATTCAGTGCATCTTGAACCTGCTGCATCGTCAAGCCGAACTTGGACAGCTTGTCGCGATCGATATTGACGTTCATCTGCAGATTGGCCACCTGCAGGTCGGTGTTGGCGTCGGCAATCTCGGGAATCTCACGCAGCTTTTTCTGCAGCGCATCGGCTGCCGCATACAACTTAGTGTTGTCCGTGCAGGAGAGCGACACCTGGTATTGCGCCTTGCTGGACATACCGCCTATTCGCACGGCTTGCTGTCCTTGCAGATAGAGTCTAATGCCTGGTATGCCGCTAGTCTTTTTGCGCAGCTCGGTGATGATGTCTTCCGGACTCAGCCGTTGTCCATAAGGTTTGAGAATCAGAAACATACTGCCCTGATTGGTCGAGCTGTTTCTGCCGCCGCTGCCGACGCTGGACATAAAGCTTTCGATGTTGGGATCTTTTCCGACAATCTCCATGAGCTTTTTCTGGTGGGCAACCATGGCATCGAAGGAAACTCCCTGCTTCGCCTCGGTGCTGCCCATAATCTGGCCGGTGTCGTCGTTGGGCATGAAGCCGCGCGGAACCACTGCCAGCAACCAGCCGGTTGCGCCAAGCATGACGAAAAACAACCCGACGACTACAAGCCTGTGCTTGAGCGCCCACTTCAGCGTTTCATCGTACATCCACAGCCAGTAGCTGAAAACCTTTTCGGAGTAGTCCTGCAGGCGAAATCGGCTTTTCCCGTCGGGCTCTTGTTGCTGCTCATGCGAACCGGGTCGCAAGAATCTGCTGCACAGCATCGGGGTCATGGAGATGGACACGCATCCCGATATGAAAATCGCGGTGGACAGCGTGACTGCAAATTCAAAAAACAAGCGGCCGACGATGCCACCAAGCAGCAAGATCGGAATGAATACCGCAATCAACGATATCGTCATCGACACGATGGTGAACCAGATTTCTTTCGCTCCGTCGAAAGCGGCCTGCATTGGTCGCTTGCCCATTTCTATGTGCCTGACGATATTCTCCAAGACCACAATCGAGTCATCGACAACGAAGCCGACGCACAAAGTCAAAGCCATCAGCGATATGTTGTTGAGCGAAAAACCATAAAGACGCATGGCCGCAAAAGTTCCCAGCAGCGAAACCGGCACGGCAAAGCTGGCGATTACAGTGGTGGAAAGATTGCCGAGGAATAGAAATATGACCAGAATCACAAGTGTAATTGTGACAAGCAGGGTGCGTTGCACCTCGTTGACGGAACGGCGTATGGATTGCGACCGGTCATACATAACGTTGACATGCACAGCGCCCGGCAGGCTGGCCTCGAAGGAAGGCAATAGTGCTCGGATGTTGTCGACGATCTGAATGGTATTGGTGCCGGGCTGGCGTTGAACCGCGAGAATGACGGCGCGCGTATTGCTGAACCAGCTAGCCACCTTGTCGGTTTGCACGCTGTCGATGACCTGTCCCACATCCGAGAGCCGCACGGGATAACCGTTGCGGTAAGCGATAATCACCGGTCTGAAAGCGGCAGCATTGAACAGCTGTCCGTTTACCATGATGTTGTAAGCGAGGTCTTTTCCGTACAGGGTGCCTGTGGGTTGATTGACGTTGGCGGAATTGATCGCGCTGGCGACTTCATCGATTCCGATACCGTACGATGCCAACTTGCGCGGATCAACTTGCACGTGCGGCGCGTAAATCTGCGACCCATATACCTGCACCTGGGCAACGCCATCGATCATCGAGATACGTGGTGCCAGCATGTTCTCGGCGTATTCGTCCACCGAATAGAGCGGCAGCGTCGGCGAGCTGAGGGCAATATATAAAATCGGGCTGTCCGCGGGGTTGACTTTCCGGAAAGTCGGCGGCACCGGCATCGTCGACGGCAACATGCCGCGCGCGGCCACAATCGCCGATTGCACGTCTTGCGCGGCTCCTTCAATGCTGCGGTTGAGATCGAACTGCAGCGTAATCGAAGTGCTGCCTTGCCCGCTCGTCGAATTCATCGACGTAATGCCTGAGATCGTTGTGAACTGGCGCTCGAGAGGAGTGGCGACGCTGGCCGCCATTGTTTCCGGACTGGCGCCGTTGAGCGATGCGGAAACGGTAATCGTCGGATAATCAACAGCGGGCAGGTCATTCACCGGCAGCTGAAAATATGCCACCACGCCGAAGATGATCACTGCCATCATCAGCAGTGTTGTCATAACCGGACGGCGAATGAATATGCTGGAGAAATTCACGGCTATTGTGTCCCGGATTCAGATCCGCCGCCGAAGTGTTTGAAGCCGCTCTCATCCGGATTCGCACCGGAATGGTGATGTTTGCCGGCGCCGAATCCCCCGCCAAATCCGAAGCCCGGCGCGTGTCCGCTGTTCGACCAGCCGCCTGCACCGTGCGACCTTGGTCCGCCGCCTGTAACCAGGCCGGTTTTCCCTGATGGGCTGGCCCAAACTGGTCCGCTTTGGGTGTGATCGCTAACACCGGTGGCCGGCGCGGGTGAAATTCCGTTCTGCGGACTTGCTCCTGTACCGGCGGGACTTCCATTGGTGGGGGCGGGCGTTCCACTTGTAGCGGCGGGCGTTCCACTTGTACCGGCGGGCGTTCCACTTGTACCGGCGGGCGGAAGCCCGCTTTGATCTGAGCTCGTGGATGATCCGCCCCATCCGCTGTTCTGCTGACCGGGCATATCAGGGGGACCCCCTTGGTCTGACGATGCTGTGGTGCCGTCTTGTTGCGACTGACCCTGTCCGTCTCCATGATGTCCGCGGTGTCCCTTTCCACCGGGCTGTACGATCTTCACCGAAGCGCCCGGCATTAACGCCAGTTGTCCGTCGGTGACGACGACATCACCTGCATTGACACCGCTGCCCAGCGCCGCCGAGTCGCCGAAAGTTCGTTTTAAATCAACTGCGACCAGCTCTACTTTGCCATCATGCACGACGTAAACGGCATTGCCTTTCTGCGTCGTCTGTATGGCTGAGGCGGGCACCACTACCGACGGACCGTCCGGAGGCATGGTCACAAGCACATCGACGAACTGTCCAGGGTAAAGCTGCATGTTATTGTTGGCAAAAGTAGCGCGCAGCAGCGCAGTACCGCTAGTGGTGTTAACCGTATTTTCCAAGAAGGATGCAGCACCGCTCACGGAATTAGTGGCAACGCCTTCCAACATGGCTTGAATCGTCAACGTACGATTATTCAGGGCATTCCGCACTTGATCGAGATAATCTTCCGGGATGGTAAACGAAACATAGATTGGCTGAACTTGCGCGATTGTCACCAGCGCCGTCGCATTGTTGGCTGCCACCACGTTGCCTTCATAGACGGACAAGCTGCCGATTCGGCCGTCGATCGGAGAGCGAATCGTGCAAAAGCTAAGCTGCAATTTGGCGTTTTCCACCGCAGCTTGATCGGCCTCTACGGTTCCCTTGGCGGTGTCAATTCCTGCGAGGTCGGCGTTGACCACGGCTTTGGCATTTTCGATTTGTTTGTTGTCCGCATCGATCTGCGCAGTGGCCGTTGCCGCCGATGTCATCGTCTGATCGGCCTGCTCCATGGAGATTGCTCCCTGTTGCACCAGGCTCTTGTATCGCTGATACTCGACATTTGCATAATGCAGACTTGCCTCATCTTTCGTTTTGTTCGCCTGCAGTTGTCCGACGTTAGCCTGATCGCGCTGCAAGTTGGCTCTGGCAGCTTTGATTTGCGCGACATCTTTTGCCAGGTTGCCTTCTGCCTGGTCGAGCGATGCTTGATATGGACGGGGATCGATCTGGAAAAGCAGATCTCCGGTTTTCACCATTTGACCTTGTGTAAAATAAACCTTTTTCAGCTGTCCACCGACTTGGGGCACCACATTTACTACTGAATAAGGCTGAATGTTTCCAGTCGTCCGGATTTCAATAGGCACGGATTCAATTGTCGCAGTCGCCACGCTCACCGGAGCAACCCTCATGTGCGAGTGACGATCAGAGCTGATTTCCTTTCGGCGGGGACCAAAGAAAAACCAACCGGTGGCAAGCACGACCATAGCGGTGAGTCCAATGGCGATCGCCTTTACCGGAAATTTGCGATCCGGTGGCGGGGCATGCCTGATCTTGGAGCCCGCCGGACGATCCGTCTCGCCGGTTGCTTCATTCTTCTGCACGTTGATATCCTCAGGCATGTTTAGTCCTCTGAATCAAAACTTTTTTCATTGTATTGTCGCGCCGATTCCTCCAAGATGCTGAGTCCTTCTTGTATACGGCTCAGCTTGGTGGGAGTCAGCGTGGCAAGCATATCGGCAAAGGTGGCTGTAGAGAAGTTTTTTACCAGATCCAGGCGCTTGCGCCCCTCAGGTGTTAAGGTCAAAACGATGCGGCGCCGCTCTTCGGGGTGTTCAACCCGCTTCACCAGATGGCGCTTCACCAGTTTTTCAATGTGAGAAGAGGCGGTGGCATTTGTTATTTCCAGCTCGCCACTGACTTCAGACAACGATGCTCCGGGCGAACGTGCAAGGAAATCCAAAATGCGCAAATGCGCTATGGACATCAGCGAATCCGCCTTCACAATGCTGCGCCGCATCAAGCGCATTAATTGCGGAACGATGTGCACCAATTGCTTGGAGCACGCGTCGTGCGTTGTATCTTTGGTAACCACGGAATTGTTCTCGTACGAACTATTAGGTCGTCTAACAGTTAGTATGGCATAGCATTGTGAAGCTAATGTGAGTTTAGACCTACGCTCTCTTAACAATCCGCTGACATCGCCGGCTGCAGACCGGCTGGCTCATCCTTATATAGAGGCGGACAACGAAAGCCGGCCGACAACCGGCTACAGTCGGCGAAATTTTATCGACCGCCTCACGACTTCCTCACGCAAAAAGCTGTACCTTAATCACGGGGCATATGAACACAAAACTGTTGAGATAGGAGTACGTCTCATGAAATCTATTATTGGTGGAAAAACCCAGGCTTCCCTCTTGGCGGTTGCCCTTTTGGCCGGCACGATAGTTGCAGCCAACGCCCCCGCTTACGCCGGACGTTTTGCTCAAAATCACCCTCGCCGCGCTGAAGTGTTGCACCGCGACAATCGAATCAACCGCTCATTGAACCGTAATTACGGGCATTTGGGCGGACACTACGGTCAATTGAAGGCGGAAGACCGAGGCATCAGACGGCAAGAGCAAGCTGAAGCCAGAGCCAACGGTGGCCACATCACCAAGGGCGAAAAGCGCCAGCTCAATCATGAAGAAAACGCTCTGCGCGCTCAAGAACACGCCGACCGCACGAATAAGTAGTCGCAGAGCGGGCTTCCGCCCGCCTCGGCGAGTAATCGAATACCTCTAAGCTGCCCGGCTCGATTCGTCGCCGGGCAGCTTCGCACGTGACTTCAGTTCTTGATCGCGCAGCCGCAAATCGATCAACAGCTCTGCAAAATATTTCTGCTCAACTACAGGTCTGCGTACCGTCAGCCGCCGCTCCAGAATGCGGATGAGAAACTCGTACGAGAGTTTGTCCGGAAATCGTTCCATGGAGCCACCTTCAAACCAGTGCGCTAAGTCTGCATCTACTTGCGTGACGTAACACTTGGCGTGACGTTCCCACGGCGTATGTTCAGAGAAGCGGGCTAAAGCCCGCCGGTACCAATTGCGGCCGCCGGAGCATTTCGCGTTCCTACTTCTGGCCGTACGGGTACCAGTATGATTTGATGCCTGGTGAGAATTCCCAGTGTACGTGTTTGGTTTCGCGGAATTCATCGAGACCTTCTTGTCCGAGTTCGCGAGCTCCGCCGCTCAGTTTCATGCCACCAAAGGGACCCGCGTAGTTGTCGGTAAGCGGATCGTTTATCCAGACGGTGCCGGCTTTGGCTTCTTCCATAAATATCTTTGCCTTCATCGCATCGCTTGTGACCAGGCAAGCACCGAGTCCGTAATCACAATCATTGGCCAACTGGATTGCTTCCTCGAAATTCGTATATTCCATAAGTGGTATCGCGGGTCCAAATGTTTCTTCGCGCATGATGCGCATGTTGTGATTGACGTTGGTGAGAATCGTCGGCTCGTAGAAATATCCTTTGGCGATATTCTGCGGGCGTTTGCCGCCGATGAGCACTTTCGCTCCATCGCGTGCGGCTTCGCTGATATGTTCGTTCACCTTGTCTCTATATTTGCTGCCGATCATGGGGCCGACGTCGGTGCTCGGCTCTAAGCCGGGGCCCAGCTTCAGCTTCTTCACGTGCTCAACTAGCGCTTCGGTAAACTCTTTGGATTTTCCCTTCGGAAGGTAAACGCGCTCAGTCGAGGTGCAGACTTGACCCGCATTCGTCAGTGCGGCGTACGCCAATGCGCGCGCGGTCATCTCGGGGTCGGCGTCGTCGGAAACGATAAACGCGTCTTTGCCGCCTAGTTCGAGGTGGAGTTTTTTCATCATCGGCGCTGCCAGGCTGGCGATGCGTTGTCCGATTGCCAGACTGCCGGTAAAAGCGATTACAGGGACATCACGATGCAGCACGAGCGGCTCGGCAACTTCATTGCCGAACCCATTGACCACGTTGATCACTCCGGGCGGAAAATGATCCCAGCAATGTTCTGCCAGATACATGGTGGACAGGGGCGTCAGCTCGCTAGGCTTGATGATGACGGTGTTGCCGGCTGCCAGAGCGGGCGCCATTTTCCAGGCGAGAAGCAAGAGCGGATAATTCCAGGGCACGATGCAAGCGGCCACACCGTAGGGCTCCTTAATGACCAAATTGAGTTGCGAGTATTCGCCTGAAGGTAAAACGCGACCGCGCTCATGCCGGCCCAGCTCGGCATAATAATCGAACGTGTTGACGAGCCATTCGAACTCCTCATCGTTTTCCGGAATCGGCTTGCCTTCCTCAAGCGTCAACAGCCGCACGATCTCTTCTTTGTGCCGGCGCATCTTCGCGGCTGCTTCGTGCATCATGGTGGCACGGGCATTGGCAGCGGTGCGTTTCCAGTGAATGTAAGCTTCTTTCGCCGCTGCAACGGCAGCTTCGGCGTCTTCTTTGGTGCCGCGAGGAACCGAATCGATTACCTCCTCGGTGGCCGGATTGACGACATCGATAGAATCCGATGATTTGCCTTTCGTGAATTTGCCGTTGATGAAATGCAGGCTCATGTTTTATTCCTTCGGCGTTCTATTCCGCGATTTTGACGGTGAAATTTTTGCCTTCCCAAACGTTGCGTTCGATCCAGTGGAAAGTGAAAAGTAGTTGCGCGCCCGGCGTCGCCTGCCCAATTGGTATATCGACGTAATGAACGCCAATGCCCGTGCCTTTGCTCGGGAAGTCGTCGGAATTTTGCCAGGCGTCGCGGCTCAACACGAGATGGAAGGACTCCCCCGCAATTATTCGCAGCGTGTAGTTGGGCCGCACCTTCGGCGTTTGCCATTGCATGTGCCAGATCTCAATCAACTTGCACAATTGCGGCGCATTGATGTAGCGATTCACAACTTCAGGAATTTGATCGAACACGCGCCCGTCCGCGGCAGAGCGCAGAAGCTTTATGTATTCGGCGTGAGCCCAGGCAAGAGGGCGCGCCGCGCCGGTGGTTCCCCCTTTGTATAGGTGTGCCGCCGGTATGTCGTCGGTGTCCCATACCTGCTCGGGCAAAGTGCCACCACGTGATACGAAGTGCTCGAGTGCCTTGATGTACGCAGTGACGTCGTTGCCTGCGGCAAGCTCATAATGGCCGCGCTCACCGGTAAGCAACGGCCAGGCACGGCCGACTCCGGTGCCGTCGAATGGTCCGCCGTCTGCCTTCTGTCCGTAACCATCGTGGTTGTAGCGCCGCCAGCATGGTCCCTTCGGAGTGTCAACTTTCAGCACCGCGTCGACAACTTTGAGCGAGTTGCGAATCAGCGCCGAGTCGGCTGGATAAACGCCATAACGGACAAGCTCGAGAAAACCGGCATCGACAATATTTCGCGCTTCGAATATTTGCTGTTTGGATGCCGGCCGATTGTTGATGAACAGCTCTGCTGCGTTGAGACCTTCGACGGCGTTGACGTTCTTCACCGGATTGATGCGCACGAAGTACTCGGGCACACCGGGCAACAGCTCACCACGCGTGGTCACGGTCCACTGCTCGAGATGGCATTTGAGGTAATCGGCATAATCTTGAATCAGCTCGGCGCTGACCTTATCTCCCGCCTGTGCCGCAAACGATGCCGCGCAAGTGAGAGCGGCGATGTTCGCCGCCAGAGTCGAGGGTGAAAATCCCGACGCTTCCTCCCACCGTTCTTGCTGGGTGATCGGTCCGTTCAACATCAAATACGCCACTGCCGACATCGTCATGCTGTACGGGTCGAATCCCTGCAGTCCGCCCGCGCGTTTCAATCGCCAGGCAAGCATGACCGGGAATGAAACTTCATCGAGTTGGATACCGGTCCAATACGGATCGCCGTTTATCCAAAAGTTCTGGTAAAACCCGCCGTCGGCCTTTTGCGCGGCGGCGAGAAACATCAGAGCGCGCAGTGGGGTTTCGCTATTGCCGGCAGCCAGCAGGCCGGTGGCAGTGTTGACCATGTCGCGCGGCCACACGAGGTGATAGCCGCCGAGATCATCATCGCCCTTGGATTCGCCCCAGGGAATCGAGAGCGAGGCGATGAACGCACCGGGATTCAATTTGTCTTCATGCGCGATCAGAGTTTTATAGCTTGCTTCATACAGGCGGCCTTCATCGAGCGCGAAAGCATAGAGCCGATGATCTTTCTTGTCTGCGCGCTCCCACTGCTGGCAA
>DATNQY010000227.1:0-26153 GCA_036703785.1 Candidatus Obscuribacterales bacterium | reverse complement strand
TAAGATGTTAGTTACACGGTTTCCAACAACGCAATTGGAAAACGGCTAAAGCCCCGTCAGGCTGGTATTTCGGCTGGGCCACGCGGGCTGCCGCCGGCCGGCACAGTGCTGCAGCGAAGTGCCGCCAGCCGCATCTTGGTGACGATTTGCCGCAATCTGTGGGCAAACATGTGCATGCTCGCCGGGCGGCTCGAGAGCTCGGGCGTCAAACAATCCAGCAACAGCGTCCGAATTGGGTCCGGCAGGGCGCGATCCCCCAAAGCCTCATCGTCGGGCAGGATTGGGAGTTCGCCCTGGCGGTATTGCACTGCTGGAAAGACGTCCCGTTCGAAGGGAAGCCTGCCGACAAGCGTTTCAAAAAGTAACAAAGCCACCTGATAGACATCGGAGGAAGCCGTGCAAATTCGATTGAACAATTGCTCGGGCGAGGCGTAGAGAAGGCTACCGCTGTCGGCGACTTCTGTCTCATCGCCGTCTTCAGAAGCGATTCCGAAGTCAAACAACATCACTTTATCGACGCCGTCGTTGGTGCGCACCATTATATTTGCCGGTTTGATATCGCGATGAACGACGCCCCGTTCATGCGCATGGGCAAGGGCGTCGGCAACTTGCAAAACAAGATTGCAGGCGCGCAGCACAGGCAGGGCTCTGCCGTTTGCCACCATCAAAAGATCGAGAGTCTGTGCGCGGACAAGATCCAACGCCACAAACGGCTCGCCTTTCAGAGTCTCGCCTTGATCGAGAACTCTGACAATATTCTCGTGATCCAATCGCGAGAGAACTTTGGCCTCGCGTCGCAATAGGCGAACGGCATCCTCACAGGATTTGGCGTTGGCATTGGGAACCTTCAACGCCACTCTCAAGCTATCGGCGTAACGAGTGGCAAGATAGACAACGCTCAATCCACCGACTCCAAGCACGCTTTCCAGCTTGTATATCGCACCGCCCTTGGTGACAACAATCGCACCGTCGCCCGTCTTTACCCGGAAAGGTTGAGTGGCGATGAACCGATGCATGGGCGCCGGTTGCACGCGGGTAATGGTAAGAGTTGATTTCGGGTTTGGACTTTGCATAGATACCGCGATTCCGGAGCTTGAGCGTATGGGTTAAAAATGGGCGGAAGTCCGCCGTTGCGTGTCATGCCGTTTTGACACACCCCCGATACCTTGATGCTAGGGAGGAATTTTCCAACAAACCAATTGGAAAATTGGTTGTGTTCAGGGTGAATTCGAGCCTGCTGAGCTTTTGGTGGCGTGGCAATTGTAGAAATTCCGTTTACACTGTGCAATATGCAACCCGATATGTCGCTTATGTTTGTCTTGGGGGCCGCTTTGTGTACCGGCTGGGCATTTGTGTTGCGTTGGATTTTGTGGAGGCAATTGCGGCAAATTAAAGGCGGGCTTCCGCCCGCCGCTACAATAGCCCCCGCAGCGGCGGGCGGAAGCCCGCGTTCCGATCTTGTACCGGCGACTAGCCCGCTTCGTCCGGCAGAATTAGCCTATCTCTGGCGCGACGGCGACATGACCCACACGATGCTGGTGTTGGTTGTCGATCTGGTTCAACGAACCGTCAAGTCGCACGGCGATCAGGACTTGATCGGATTGCAACCATACGAAACAGCGATCATCACCAACGTCAAAGACTTTGTGGGTCGCTGGGCACATGGCAAAATTGGCGAGATCGTTGCTGTCAGAGATATCGCCAATCCAATTCAGTGGCTTGTGCGAGTGCGAGCTATCAAGGCATTCTTCGGCGATACTTTGCGCGGATTCGTTAAGGACTTCACCAAAGATCCTCTCCATATACGAAAGTATTTTTCCTGGTCCGGCATCGTTCGTTTTACCATCGAGCTTTGCACAAGCAGCGCCAAACATGGCGTCGAGCACTCGCTGCACGATTTGCTTCTCGCCAACGGCATGTTGGTGCCGCCGGCGCGGTGCCGGCGGTATGCTTGGGTTGCATTATTACCGGCACCGGCAATGGTGGCAGCCGCCGTAACGTTGGATTACCAATTCCTTCCAAAAGGCCAGTGGCTGGCATTTGCAGTCGTCTTCGCTTTCGGAGTTTTCAATGCCGCCGGCATTCGCGCATTGCTCGCTTTGCCGGCTCTCGTGCCAAGTTATGAGGAATTTCGTCGCATCGCAGCCGAGCTGCCGCGCAGCGGCAAACGCATGCTTCTGGTGAAGACCGTGCTGCGTTTCTCACGTCTTCTCATTGGCTGGCTAACACTCGTTTTGTGTTTGCTGTTGGCCGCTGTTGAATTCGGCATAGAAACACTACTCTTGCGATTGCTGCCAGTCGAGGCGCTGCCGTTGCTGGCAACCTCGACGATTCTCGCCTTGCCCATTATTCAAGCGGTGCTCGATTGGCATTCCTTGACGACGCGCGATCACGCATCGACCATGGCGGTGAAGCTGATTGCCGAAGCGCACCGCCGCATTGCCGCCACAAGCCCGCTTGAACGGCTGAAAGAGATGTTGACCGACCCCAACTACGAGCCGCAGTTTTCAGAAACGCTGGCTATATATGGAATAGAAACGCTCTGGCTGCTGGGATAACGCGTTGAGTTCAAAGACATAGGGCGAAGCATGGCATCGTCCGTACAACCGTTATAATGCAAGGCGATAACTCGGGAGAATATCATGGCAAGAGGCCTGAGCAAGGGCTTTGTGGGCATCATCACCGGCGCCTCTACCGGCATCGGCAAAGCGATGGCTCTGCAATTGGCAAAAGACCACAAAGCCAAGCTGGCAATAAACGCGCGCAGCGAAGTCGACTTGGAAGCCGTGGCATTCGACATTCGAAAAGCCGGCGGCGAGGCCGTCACCATATCTGGTGACATCAGCGACGAGAGCGTCCGAGGCAAGCTCGTCGAGACCTGCAAATCGAGCTTCGGTGAAATCGACATGCTCGTGAACAATGCCGGGTTTGCCAAACCCGGCTTGATGCAAAACCTCTCACCCGGCGATTGGCGCCATGTTTTCGACGTCAATGTTTTCGCGCCCGTCGAACTCACTTACGCACTCTTGCCGGATTTCCTGTCGCGCAAGCAAGGCACAATCGTCAATATCGCCTCCGTTGCCGGGAAGCTCGCCTTTCCGGGCAGCGTCTGTTATGCATCCAGCAAATTTGCGCTCACTGGATTTTCCGAAGGCATGGCTGCAGAGCTGGGTCCGAAGGGAATCGACGTTATCACTGTTTGCCCCGGACTTGTGCGCACCGAATTTTTTCGCAAAAACAACAACTCCAAAGACATCACCGCGATGGCAGAACAAGGCACCCTGGAGGGCTGGGTGATCAAACACATGTTGAGCATCAGCTCCGAGGAAGCGGCAGACTCCATCATTAAGGCCTGCGAGCGCGGTGGTTGTCAGGAAATCGTGCTTACCGGCGCCGGTAAAGTTATTGAAAGACTCACGGGCGTCTGCCCGCCGGCTGCCTGGTGGCTTAGCCGTTTCGTACCGGCGGACAGGGGCCCCAAGCCGAAATCCACGGTCAAAACGTAAACTTACAGGCCGCGTCGGACCAAGGCGTCTGCGTTACCAGCCACGCCCGTACGGGTACAATTTGTAGGGTTCTCATAAATCTATATGGCCGATAACGATTCTGATCGCACAATCAGCACCGGCGGACGCAGCAATGTGTCCGGTGGCAATTTGGCGCCACGCAAGCCCGATCCGTTGCTGAATACCGTCTTCGCCGACCGCTACACCATCCTGGAAGTGCTCGGCAAAGGCGGCATGGGCGTCGTTTATAAAGCGCGCCATGATTTGATGGATCGTCTGGTGGCAATCAAAATGATGCTGCCGCAGTTTGTATCTGATGATGTTTCTCTGGCGCGATTCCAACGCGAAGCCAGAGCCGCAAGCAAGATCAATCATCAAAATGTGATTTCCATTCACGACTTCGGAATTACCCCTGATACCGGCGTCGCCTATCTCGTCATGGATTATGTAGAGGGAGAAACCCTAGCCGCCGCGATCAAACGCGACGGCCAACTTGGCGTCGGCCGCGCCGTCAAAATTTTCCTGCAAGTTTGCGACGCACTGATTACCGCACACCAGCAAGGCATCATCCATCGCGACCTGAAACCGGGAAATATTATGCTGGTTACACAGCAGGACAAGCAGAAAGATTCTGTCAAAGTGCTAGATTTTGGCGTGGCAAAACTGGCTGCGGCCGAAAATGAAACGGATCAACAGCGGCTGACGACAACTGGTGAGATCTTCGGAAGCCCAGTGTACATGAGCCCCGAGCAGTGCAGCGGCGCAACGCTCGATGCGCGTTCTGACATTTACGCACTTGGTTGCGTGATCTATGAAACGCTTACCGGCAAGGCGCCTTGCATTGGCAAAAATGCGCTGGAGACGATCAGCCGGCACATTACCATGATGCCTGCCTCCTTCTCGGAAGCTCGACCCGACCTGCACATACCGGAATCGATTGAGGAAATCGTATTCAGGGCGCTGCAAAAAGATCCGGACAAACGCCAGCAGTCAATGCAGCAGCTGTATGATGAACTGTCGGTCGGTATGCCGGGCATGTCCGCTTCGGCGATTTCGCAGCCGGACTTGCGTCGACAGTCGCTGACCGGTCGTGAAACAGCAGGTTTAAAAACCACCGTACGTATGGCGGACCAGTCCGCGGCTACTGCAAACAATAGGGCACTGCCGGTGGTGGCAGCTTGTATTGGCGCGCTCGTCATCGCAGGCGGAGCGCTGGCATGGTTCATGCAGAGCCATGCCAGCCCGGGTCCAAAGGCCGCCGTCCAAGTGACGCCGGTGACGACTACGACGGAGCACCATGGTAGCGGCGTTCGAAAGCCCGCCGTCCAAGCGCCATCAGTGACTACTAGTACAGATACAAAACCGTCGACGCCAGCCACAGATACAGATACAAAAGAATCACCCGCCGCCACGACTACGACAGTCACAGCGTCCTACGGCGTTGAAACGAAAGGTAACTCGCCGCTACCAGCCAAGCTGACCGCGAAGATACTTGCAAAGATAACAGCTAAACATGTTACCAAGCTGAAAGTAAACAAGGTCGTCGACGATGTCGCACCGGCGCCCGTGAAGCATCATCATGACTCAGACTACTACGACTACGCAGTGCGTCACGAAAACGAAGGTTCGCCCGCGCAATTGCCAGGCAAGCTCTTCGGCAACGAGTAATAAAGCCTGAAAATAACACCGATCCTTTACACTGCTGTGGTTAAATGACTGCGGTTGTTCGGGAGACTTTCGATGAAAAGAGTGTTGTGCACGTTCGGCGCTGCCACGTTGCTCATGGCGACGCAATGCGGGCTTGCGCCCGCCGCTACCATGCATGCACCCGCGGAAAGCGGGCGTGCGCCCGCCGCTACAACGCAAAACAGCGGGCTGAAGCCCGCCGGTACCGCAGTCCAGAGCGGGTTGACGAAAATCCAATCGGATGCGGCCAGTGGTATCACCGAATACCGGCTGAACAGCAACGGTTTGCAGGTGCTGTTGGCCCAACGTCCTCACACTCCAATCGTTACCGTGATGGTTGTCTATCACGTCGGCTCGCGCAATGAAGCCGTGGGTTACACAGGGTCAACCCACTTTCTCGAGCATATGATGTTTCGCGGTACCGCCAAGCATGATCCGCTGAAAAACACCGGCATCGACGATATTTTGAAACCGATTGGCGGCATCAACAATGCCACCACTTATTACGACCGCACCAACTACTATGAAATCGTGCCGGCACAATATTTGGGCGTGTGTTTGGAGCTGGAGGCTGATCGCATGCGCGGCGCGCTGCTGCGCGAAGCAGACCACAAGTCGGAAATGACCGTAGTCCGCAATGAGCTCGAACGGGACGAAGATGATCCCGTGCGCCTGATGGAAGTCAACGAATTTGCTCAAGCCTACCAGGCACATCCTTATCACCACCCCGTGATCGGCTGGCGCTCAGACGTAGAGAACGTACCGATTGCTCGGTTGCGCAAGTTCTACAATGATTTTTACTATCCAAACAACGCAACGCTCGTCGTCATCGGCGATTTTCAGACGCCGCAGGCGTTGAACCTGATTGCCAAATACTTCGAACATGTTCCTGCATCGCCGGCGCCATTCCCGCGTGTCTACACTACCGAGCCGGCGCAGCAAGGTGAACGCCGTTTCGTCGTCACTCGCGGTGAAGATTTGCCCAAAGTGGAAATCGGCTTTCACATTCCTTCAGCCAAATCGAAGGATACCTATGCCCTCGAGGTTTTGAGTTCTATTCTCGGCGACGACAAAAAACAGTCGAGCCGCCTGTACAAGGCGCTTGTCGACACCAACATCGCTTCGGATTGTTATGCGTATAACTACTCGCTGCACGATCCGGGGATGTTCACCTTGCTGGCAACGGCGACGCCGGACACGCCGTCAGAAAAGATTGAGACCATCCTTTTCGATCAGACGCAAAAGCTCGCGCACGAACCAGTGACAGACGCAGAACTGGAGAAAGCAAAGAAATCCGTCTGGAAACGCATGAAGCTGGATGCCGCAGACCCGAGTGGAATGTCATCGCAACTGGCTGAAGCAATTGCCGTTGCCGACTGGAAATGGTGGGTGGATTTCGAGAACAACATTAGAGCTGTGACGAAAGCGGATGTTCAGCAGGCGGCGGCGCGCTACTTCACCAAGCGGAACGAGACGGTTGGTTATTACTATCCTACCCATAAGCCAAACGGCAAGGGCACCCCATCAAGTGAGTCGTCGCCGAGCGTTCAACGATTGCTCGATGTGCCCGCCTTTGCAGTGGCTCCCGCCACCACCGGCGGTGAACCAGAGAATTACACGCCGGCTTCGCAACCGACAGCACAACCGGGCGGCCCCGAGCCCAGTCAGGAAGGGCGACGCGCGGCGTCGCCTCAACAAGCCCCTGTTGACACTACACCCACCGTCGACACCAAGCCGAATGCGCCGGGCCCCGGACATCGCGAGCAGGCATCAGTTGAGCACAAGCCGCCGGTGCTTCCCGGCGCCGCGGTGCACGCCTCCATCGCCTCGCAAGTGCGCAAAAAGGTTTTTCCCAACGGTTTAACGCTACTGGTAATGCCCGTGCGCGGCAGCGGCGTCGTGTCGGTAGCCGGCAAGATCCGCGCGGGCGATTATTTCCACCCGGCGTTGCGCAACGTTCCTGACTTTGTCGCAGACATGCTCGACAAAGGATCAACGAAGTGGTCCAAAGAGCAACTCGCCCAGCAGCTCGAGCTGATGGGAACATCGCTTGATTTCGAGTCGGAAAATTTCTTTGCTGATTGGCAATCCGATGTGGTGCAAGAAGACCTTCCTCAATATCTGTCCATACTTTCTGATGTGTTGCAACATCCCACCTTTAGTCCGGAAGAGCTGGAGAAGTCGAAAAAACAGACGATTGCCAGCATTCAGGCAGCTACGTCAGACACAACACAGGTTGCCACCAACGCGTTCTACTCGGCGCTGTATAAACCCGATTGCGTTTATTATCAGCAAAAATTCCCCGATCAGATTCGCGATGCTGACAAAGTAACTGTCGAACAGCTCAAGGCATTTCACCAGGCGCAATACACCCCGGCGAACACCGTGTTGGCGATTGTTGGTGATGTCGATCCGGATAGCGCGTTCAGCATGGTCGGAAAAGAATTCGGCGACTGGAAAGGCGGCGGCGCCAGCACCATAGATCTCGGCATGTGCCATCCTGCGGCCGCCGGCACCCGCATCGACACCCCTCTTGCCGATAAGACCAATATCGAGGTAATAATGGGAGAGCCGGCCCCAATGGACATACGATCCCCCGACTTCTACGCCGCTTCGCTGGCGAACGCCGCGCTGGGCCATGACACCGTTTCCTCACGCCTTGCCGAACTGCGCAACAAATACGGATTGACCTACGGCATCTCGTCCTACTTTAGCGAGAATGCCTATGCCAACAGTCCGTGGGTAATCGAATTCACCGTAAATCCGGAGAACCTCGCCAAGTCGATGCCAATCGTCAATCAGATTCTCGCCCAATACAGGCACGGCGGAATCACAAAAGAAGAGTTGCAAAACGAAGCCAATCGCCTCTCCGGCGAATACATTGTGGAGCGGATGAGAACACCCAAGCAACTGGCAGATGCAATCACGAAATACGAGATTCTTGGCTTAGGAGCCAAGTTTATGGACGAATATCCCAACAAGCTGAAAACGGTCACCGTTCAACAAGTGGATAAAGCGATCGACAAATACTTCGATCCGAAAAACTTCGTGATCAGCGTTGCGGGCACGATTCCCGGAAAGTAGCCAACGACTCACCGCTTCCGTATAGGGGGCGGTGCAATGTATCGCCCCTACTTCTTACCGACAGTGGGTTCCATAAGCCTGATTGCTTCATGTTTGGTTTCAGCCGCTTGATCCATCAGCCCTTGCTGCTCGTACACCTTCGCCAGTGCAAACAACACGGGCGACTCTTCGAAGCTGCCGGGACCGTAGCATTTTTCCAAAATTTGCTTAGCTCGTTTCAAGGACGATTCAGCGCGTGTATATTGCCTGTCTTCCGTATAGCTGCGCGCTAGCGAAAGAAGCGATTTGGCAAGACGTGGATCGTTTCTTCCAAATTTCGTCGCTTCCGTAATAGCTTCCTGATAGCATCGCTCGGCAGTCCGATACTGATGACGCGCCAGCGCCTTGTCGCCATCGAGATTGTGGTCTACCCACATGTTTACTTCTTGCGTTTCACCTTCATGCTCGAACATTCGTCCCGACATGAACGCCGTCATCGCCACCATTGCGACACCAATTACGGTGGCAAATATAATTTCCGATTCAAAATTGCGCGTCCATACTTTCTTGCGCGGCGGTTCGACGATCTTGAGCTTCTGCGTAGAGAACACGCACTCCTGTCCGTTGTTTACCGCCTCCAGGTCGATCAGCATTTCGTTCATCTGCTGATAGCGATTGTCCGGCTCCTTCTGCAATGCCTTGAGCACGATCGAATCCAAGCCTGGAGAAATCTCGGCTTGATAGTTGCTGGGCGGCACAGCGCTATCGTTGATTTGCATTTGCAATGTGCCGAGCACATTTTCACCCAGAAATGGCGGTCTGCCGGCCAGCGCGTAGTACATCACACAAGCAAGAGAATACAAGTCTGATCTCTCGTCCAGGCGCAGTCCTTTGCACTGTTCGGGGCTCATATACAAAGGGCTGCCGAAAACTTCGCCCGATTGAGTCAGCTCTTGGAAGTTCATGTTGTCCGCATCCGGATGCAACAATTTCGCCATGCCGAAATCCACGACTTTCACCACTTCACCGAGCAGGGGGTCTTGGCAAACCACGAGGTTGCTGGCTTTAAAGTCGCGGTGAATAATCCCGTTTTCGTGCGCGTGCTTGAGCGCATGGCACGCTTGCAGAAATAAAGGCATCGCTCGGTCGGGGCTCATTTTCCCTTGCGCGGTCAGCAAGTCAGCCAGCGTTGTGCCTTCCAGATAGTCCATGACCAAATATGGCAGTCCGTCCGGCGCCACGCCGTAGTCATAGACTTGGACGATGTTCGGATGGTCGAGCTTGCTTATCGCCGTCGCTTCTTGCTGAAAGCGCTGGATCAAGGTGCTGTTATCAATCATCTCGGAGCGAATGATTTTAATTGCAACCATGCGATTCATCAAAACGTGGCGGGCCTTGTACACGAGGCCGATTCCGCCTTCGCCGATTAACGACAATATCTCATAGCGGTCGGCAAGCCGCTGACCGATAAGGGCGTCGTTTTCAGTGGTTGAAACTAGTTCTTCTCGCACGATGAGTTGTGGCGCCTTCCTTTGCCTTTCTACCCCTGGCGAGCAACGACTAGCGACGACTTGCCCTTTGCCAGATAAAATTTGACAGATTGTAGACGTCAGGTTACCGAACCAGCCGGGTTAGCCTCTCGGTCACAAGGGGTAAAACTTAGTTGTGTACTGTAACGGCAGGTACTGATGACCAATAATGAAGACCAGAAGAAAAAGCCTTCCGGTCCGCCCCACGTCAGTGATCTCATCCTCGGCTCGTTGAAGCCTAGAACCGGCAAGGAGACCAGCAAGTGGATTGCTGGTCTGGCTGATAACACGATCAAAGATGCCGCCGAAGCCGCGGCCAGGGAAATGGAGGCGATTCCCACGCCTTCCGGCGCCCACCAGGCGCTGAGACACAATTCGGGCAAACAGGCAGTGGTCATGTTTACCGACCAGCTTTTCGACCATTTCCAGCAGTACGAGTTCGACTTTAATCGAACAGTGGCGGGCACGGATTACGTAATCAGCATCGAGCGACCCATTTTTAGCACCGAGCAGGTACGCGCCCGGTTTGCCGCGACTGAAACGGTAAAAGTGTTCAAGGGACGCGTTTCCACGCGCTACTGGACGCTGATTATCCGCGCTTACAACGAAACGATCGAAGCTTGGATTTTGCCTGTAGAGGCAATTTTCTCATTCCGCGCCGACGATGAGCGGCTGCCGCCGTACATCACGATTGAACCAATCGCCAGCCGTGCAGGCGAGCTTAACTGGAATGTTAACGGCATCGGCATCTCTGTAGAGCGCACCCCCGCTTTGTCGAAGCAAATCTTCGGCGCGCTTATCCGCAAGGCACGCGGCGAAATGCCCGAGAACGAGACATTCTTGGTCGCCGGCGAAAAGCCTGATCTGCGCAGTACAGGCGAGATTGTCAACCCGCCGACACAACCTGTGGTATCATCCGGCATGCCTTATTCGTACAACCAGAGCGGTTCTAGCACCGGACGTGGACTGCCGTTGGGTTCTACGCAGCTACAAGGGCAGCCCGAGTCGATGCTGCACCAGCAAGACAGGTTTCAAGCGCAGAGCGGCCACCACAGTCTGTTGCAGCAGCCCGATCCGGTGCCCTTGCAACAACCAACCACCAAGTCGCCCAAACAAACGCTGACAAAGACGCGCAAGCAATCCGCCGCCGCAGCACAGGGGCAATTTGCCGGCGAACCGACAGTCGACGCGGCAATCGCGGCACTGAATGCAGCGGTTAATAAAGAACTGGAAAAACTTTCGATTGCCGGCGCCGAAGCGTTTTCCAAGCAAGACATGGTGCTGGTCGAGCAAATTTTCAGAAAAACAACCAAGGTGCGCGACTTGCACTCGCAAATGAGCACGTTGCTCGAGCAGTGGAAACGCGCATTTCAGGAAGCAATCGATTCGTAAACAACGGGCGTAAGCGCGCTATTCGGGAAGTCCCTTATATGGATCTTTCTGCGCACCGGAGTTGTGTTGCAGGTGCGCCTTCTCCGTGGTTTCCATAAGTTCCAGGGTCTCGTTGGAGCCATGAAGCCCGTGATGCTTGTGCCTGGTATGCACCGGTTTGTGCTCGAGAAGAAGTCCTGGACTTCTTTCACTTCGGACGTAATCGTCGTGCAAAGATTTTCTGCTGCCCGCGGCTTCATCTTGCGTCGATGGCTTGTGAGCGTTTTGCATCAGCCAGAACCCGCCCAGCGCGCTGGCAATTAGAAGAAGAGCACAGGCAGCCAGCAAAATGTTGGAGCGTCCGCCACCGGATGCCGATTTCATTTTCGGCGCAGGACGTTTTGGCGCGGCACCGCTTGTGGTGGCGGGCTCTGGGGAGGGAATTGCCGGTGGATTGAGCAGCTTTTCCTTTGCGTCGGCTGTGAGCTGGTCTAGATGCAAATTGATATCGGTCAATTCTTGCTTGAGATCGCTCATCGATTGAAAGCGCCTCTCGCGATTCTTTTCCAGACAGCGACGTACCGCTGCATCCAGGCGATCCGGAATCAGGCTATCCGGCGAAATTACGGTCAATGGCTGCGGCTTCATGTTGACGTGCTTATTCATGACCTCGGTGATCTTGCTGCCACCAAACAGCGGTCTTCCGGAAAGCACCTCGTACATCACAATGCCTAGTGAATAAATATCTGTGCGATTGTCCAGGGGATCATCGAGAATCTGTTCGGGGCTCATGTACATCGGGCTGCCGCAGATTTCACCGGACGCCGTCAGCTTTTGCGACACGCTGACGATATTTTCGTCGAGCTTGACGATGCCGAAATCAACGACCTTAACAACATTTTCCCTGCGTCCCTGTTTCACGAGCATGATGTTATGCGGCTTGACGTCGCGATGGATGATGCCCTGCTTGTGTGCATAGTTCATCACATCGCAAACGTCCACGAATATCGGCAGCGCTTGCTGAACAGTCATCTTGCCATTGTCGATGATCCAGTCATGAATCGTGGTGCCTTCCAAATATTCGATCACCATGTACGGCTGCCCGTGCTCGGTTCGGCCGATATCGTAGATGGAAACCAATCCCGGATGCGAGAGGCGCGCCAGCGACTTTGCCTCGCGCTCGAATCGTTTCACGTACGAATCTTCGCAAGCGAGTTCCTCTTTCAAAACCTTAACCGCCACGACGCGATCAGTGCCTTCTTGCACAGCTTTGAACACGAGGCTCATTCCGCCCTGACCAATGAACGATTTGATGCAATAGCCACCGTCCAGTGCGAGATTTAAGAATTGTTCAATCGGACCGCCTTGTCGAGGCGCGGACAGCAACTTTGCGGCATCCGCAGCCGCATGTGCATTCGGCGGCTTCAGCGCATCCCGGAATTCCGCCATCGATTGAAAACGATTTAAAGGATCTTTCGACAGCGCCTTGCGCACTGCAGCTTCCAGCCACAAAGGTATTTCGATGCCTGGAGCTGCCTTCGACATCGCCTCAGGCTCCGCGGTGAGTTGCTTCATCACCAGCTCTGTGAAATTTTTCGCGTTGAAAAGTTGCTGTCCTGTAAGACACTCGAACATCACAGTGCCTAGAGAGTAGATATCGGTACGCGGGTCGAGCTCGCGTCCCTGACATTGCTCCGGACTCATGTATACCGGACTACCCCAGACCTCGCCTTTTTGCGTGAGTTTCTGAGACAAGCGCTGTGATTCATCGGTAATTTTCACAATGCCGAAATCGACAATCTTCACCGCATCTCTGTCGTCGACGAGCATGATGTTGTCTGGCTTGAGATCGCGGTGAATTACACCTTGTTGGTGGGCGTGCTCCATCGCATCGCAGACGTCCCTAAAAATCTTGGCCGCGCGCGGCCAGGCAATGCGCTTTTCCGCTTGCAGGAGATCGCCCAGAGAACGGCCCTGCACATAGTCCATGACGATAAACGGCTGCCCGGTGTTGGCCACACCGACATGATAAACGTTGAGCAAATTGGCGTGGTGCAAACGGCTGAGAGCGCGTGCCTCGCGCTGGAATCTTTTCACGTTGGATGGATCGCAACACAACTGCACGCGCAGCATCTTCAGCGCCACAAGCCGCTCGGTGATATCCTGACGCGCCTTGTAGACGACACTCATAGCGCCCTGCCCGACACGCTCGAGCACTTCGCAATCAGTTAGACGCTTGCCCACGAACGGCTCTGCCACCGCCGTCACCTTGTAGATCTGTCCAGGCGCGCAGACAGATGCGGATGCAGACAGCGTCCGTTTCAAATTTCCCAAGAAATGTTGTACGGCCGTGGTCATTGTCAGATTAAATGCCGCAATCGCGAGGACTATAAAGATCCTTCCCGCGCGCAACGGCGCCTAATCCACTGGCATCCGGGCGGGGCGCTACGCCGCCCGGCGACGGCAATATTGTAGGGGCAGGGCAACGCCCCGCCTATCAATGGTGACCAAGAAGCACAGCAGCGATGATAATCAGCGAAATCGCCCCGGCGACAAGCAGAATGACGGTCGACCGGCGCTTCAAAGTCTTCATCAACCCCGTCCCGGACACCGAGGGCGGCATACCCCTGGGATCTTTCAGCACGTCGACGCTTTTGCTCAAGGTCGCCCGCAGCGTCTGCCCTGGTTTGCGATCGGCCTCGGTTAAAGCCACTTCCAGAGCAAATCGCAGCTCATCCATAGTCTCGTAACGGTCTTCGGGGTTCTTCTGTAGCGTGCGGGCGACCACAACATCTATGCTTTTCGGGATGTTGGCATCAGCAGCCACGTCGTTCATTTTCGGCGCATTGTCCTTTATCTGCCGCCGTATAGTCTCGATGGACGTTTTTTCCTTGAAAGGCGGCTTCCCGGCGAGCGTCTCGAACATGACGATACCCATTGAATAAATATCGGTACGCCCATCCAGCTTCTTGCCCGTGCACTGCTCAGGACTCATGTACACGGGACTGCCGAATACCTCGCCAGTCTTCGTCAGGCGTTGAAATTCGCCCGTAAGGGCGCGTAGTTTGGCCAGACCAAAATCGACGATTTTGACGAAGTCGCGATCGTCGTCGGTTTGCATAAGCATGATATTCGACGGCTTAACGTCGCGATGCAACACGTCTTTCTTGTGGGCATGAGCAAGGGCAGAACAAGCTTGGTCGAAGATGTGCGCAGCACGCTTCAACGGCAGGCGTCCTTCTTTGGCAATCAAATCCGCAAGCGAATTGCCTTCCAGATACTCCATCACGATGTAAGGCTCACCATATTTGGTGACTCCCACATCGAAGACGTTGAGAACGTTGGGATGCGTCAGGCAGCTGACGGCACGCGCTTCCTGTTCGAACCGCTTTTTGCTGTCCTCGTCGTTGACCAGGTGCGCCTTCAGCATCTTGATGGCGACGGTGCGATGCATCTGCGCATGCTGGGCTTTGTAGACGACACTGGTGCCGCCCGAGCCCAAGAGCGATTCGACCTCATATTTGTCCGCAAGCTTCTTGCCGATGTAAGGATCGGCAACCAACGCCACCAGCAAGGTGCCGTCTTTAGGGCAACGCTTCTGCTCTGGTCCGTACTCTTCCTGACAGACGAGGCAGACTCTCCTGTTGGTCGGCACGACATCATCGGCGGCTGGCATCAGTGCGTCCTACTCCGACTCCGGTGCGTGATGACGTGCAACCCTGGGGCGTCCATTCCGCGGCTATTTGTCTTTCTCGTCCGCGCTGAACGTTGCTTGCGCGGCAGCCAGGCGAGCCAGAGGCACGCGGTATGGCGAGCAAGAAACGTAGCTGAGTCCGAGCTGGTGAGCAAAAGCAATTGACGAAGGTTCTCCCCCATGTTCACCGCAAATGCCTAACTTGAGATCCGGACGTGTTTGGAGCCCATACTCAACGGCAATTTTCATCAGTTTACCAACCCCTGCTTGATCGAGCACTTCGAAGGGATTGTTGGTGAGGACTTTATGCGTCTGCCCTTGCCACTGTACACCTTCGAGGTAACGCTGCAAGAATTTACCTTCAGCGTCATCGCGACTATACCCGAATGTCATCTGGGTGAGATCGTTGGTGCCGAAGCTGAAGAACTCCGCATATTCGGCGATTTCGTTGGCCGTAACGCAAGCGCGCGGGATTTCGATCATAGTACCGAACTTGTACGCAATTTCCGTCTTCTCGCGTTTCATGACATCCCGCGCTACTTCCTCCAACATCAACCGAGCCAGGCGCAGCTCGTTTACATGTCCGATAAGCGGAATCATGATTTCCGGCAACACCTCGATGCCTTCTTTCTTTACCGCAATTGCGGCCTCAAAAATCGCTTGCACCTGCATGCGATTGATTTCCGGAAAGACAAGTCCGAGGCGGCAGCCGCGCATACCCATCATCGGATTGGCTTCGCGCAGCTCTTCGACTTTCTGCAGCAGCGCTTCTTTCTCTCGCAGCTCGCTGCCTTTGGCACCCTTGGCCTTAAGCGTTGCCACTTCTTCAATGAGATCGTCATGCTTCGGCAGGAATTCGTGCAGCGGCGGATCCAGAAGACGAATAGTTACCGGCAGCCCTTTCATCTCTTTGAAGATGCCGATGAAGTCCTGACGCTGAAAAGGCAGAAGTTTGTCCAGAGCCTTCTGGCGCTCCTCGACGGTATGCGAGAGGATCATGTCTTGCACGACAGGCAGGCGATCCTGGCTCATGAACATGTGCTCGGTGCGGCACAACCCGATGCCCTCGGCGCCGAATTCGCGAGCGCGCTTGGCGTCTTCAGGCGTGTCGGCGTTGGTGCGAATTCCGAGTTTGCGGGTGTTATCAGCCCACTTGAGCAATTCGAGAAACTCGCCGCTCAACTTCGGTTCGATCTTATTGATGCTGCCGATAAAAATCTCGCCGGTAGAGCCGTCGATCGAGATGACGTCGCCTTTCTTAAGCGTAGTCCCGGCTACGCTTACTTGCTCGCGTTCCAAATCCACTTTGAAGGCTTCGCATCCGGCCACGCACGGCTTGCCCATGCCGCGTGCCACCACGGCGGCGTGACTGGTCATGCCACCACGGGAGGTGACGACCCCTTGGGAGGGAACGATTCCGTGAATGTCATCGGGACAAGTTTCTACGCGAACCAAAATCACCTTGTGTCCGGTTTCGGCCAACTTCTCCGCTTCATCCGGCTCGAAAACGATTTCGCCGATCGCTGCTCCCGGCGAAGCGTTCAAGCCGGTAGCGAGAAGCCGCTTTTCATTCTTGGCTTTCTGCTTGTCCTGCGGATCGAAGCTGGGCAACAAAAGTTGGTTCAACTGGGCCGGCTCGACTCGCGAGAGCGCTTCCTTTTCGCTAAGGATCTTGTCGCGCGCCATGTCCACGGCAACTTTCACCGCCGCGGCGGCTGTGCGCTTGCCGGTTCTCGTTTGCAGCAAGAAGAGCTTGCCCTTCTCGATTGTAAACTCGATGTCCTGCATGTCCTTGTAATGCTGCTCGAGGCGCAAAGCCGTCGCCTCGAGTTCCTTATAAACAGCCGGCATCTCCTTGCTCATTTCGGCAATTTTCTTGGGAGTGCGCGTGCCGGCGACCACGTCTTCGCCTTGGGCATTGACCAGATATTCGCCGTAAAGCGCTTTCTCGCCGGTGCTGGGGTTGCGCGTGAAGCACACGCCGGTAGCGGAAGTGTCGTCGAAATTGCCGAACACCATCGCTTGAATGTTTACCGCTGTGCCCAGATTGTGATCGATCTTATTGAGGTTGCGGTAATAGACGGCGCGCGAGTTATTCCAAGAACGAAACACCGCTTCCACCGCTCCGGCTAATTGCTCGTCGGTGTCCTGGGGAAAGTCAATCTTGCGCTCCGACTTCACGAGCCCCTTATACTCTTTGACGAGTTCCTGCAGATGCTCGGGAGTGAGGTCGGTATCGGATTTGATACCAAGCTTCTCTTTCTTCTCGTGCAGCAAATCCTCGAATTTGTCTTTATGCAAATCGAGCACGACGTTGGAGTACATCTGAATGAAACGACGGTAGCTGTCCCAGGCAAAGCGCGGATTATTGGTGAGTTTCGCCAATCCTTCCACGGTCTTGTCGTTCAATCCGAGGTTGAGGATGGTGTCCATCATGCCCGGCATGGAGAATTTCGCGCCGGAGCGAATCGAGAGCAAAAGCGGACGCTGCGTGTCGCCCAATTTGCGATCGAGCTTCTCTTCGATATGCTTGAGCTGGCTTTTAATTTCTTCGAATAGACCGCCAGGCATTTTGCGGCCTTCGTCATAGTATTGGCGGCAAACAGAGGTCAAAATCGTCATGCCCGGCGGGACATTTACCCCGGCGGCAGTCATCTCAGCAAGACCGGCTCCTTTTCCACCGAGCAAATCGCGCATTTCGCTGCGCTCGCCTTTAAAATGCTCGTATGCTTCCTTGAACAAGAACACTCGCTTCGTACCGACAGTTTGCCTGGTGCTCGCTTTTTGTGTCCCGATCATGGTTTTCTCCTTGGTTGCTATGCCTGCTGAACTCCGCGCAAATAAAGGAAAATCTCGCTGGATGTCTCCTCGATTGCCCGTGCTGACACGTCAATGTGATGACACTTCAGCTCTCTGAAAATTCGTTTGGCATATTGCACTTCTGACTTTATTTCATCAAGATCCGCATATTCACTGCCAGCAGGCATGCCTATAATTTGTGCTCGGGTTGCCCTTAGATTATGCAAAAGATGCGGATCAATGGTTAACCCTATGATTTTGCGACTGGGCACGGTAAACAATGCAAGAGGAGGATCGACGCCAGGAACGATCGGAACGTTCGCCGCCTTCAAACCATAGTGCTGCGCCAGATACATGCAGTTGGGCGTCTTGCTCGTCCGCGATAAACCGACGAGGATAACGTCTGCCTGACTGATGCCTTCAGGATTCTTACCGTCGTCGTAGCGCACTGCAAAGTTGACGGCTTCCATGCGACGGAAATAGGTTTCGTCCAGCAGGTGCAGGCGACCAGGCTGAGCAAGCGGCTTGGCTTCAGTCAGGTGCGCGACACGCGTGATTAGCGGCCCCAGCAAGTCAATAGTAGGAACCCCGGCGCGCCGCGCCTCCTCCTCGAGGGTCTCTCTGTATTCCGGCAACACGAGCGTATATGCAATAAGAGATCGCCCATGAGCGATCTCCCTGACTAATCCAGCGATTTGCTGACAACTGCGTGCTTGTGGCAGGCGATATATACTCGCGTGCCCCGGGGGAAACTGGACCAGCGCTGCCTGGGCCACCGATGCGGCGGTCTCCCCGGAGGAATCGGAAAGCGTGAAAATAATTAGCTCACGCTCGCCAACTGGTAGCTTGCTGTCCACGGACGATGCTTGCTTTTCCATTTTGAGCTCTTGTCTGCCGCTGTTTGCGGCTTTGGCACTAGATCTTCGCAGGTTTAAATATGAAATTGAAGCGGTCGCCGGATAAGAAGGTATTAGTGTACCGCCGCTAATCTTGCGCGGTGTAGATGCCCCTTGCGGGTCGCTATACAAACTTGCGTGTAGTCGTCCAATTTTGGACGTTGCTCGTCCCCTTGCATTGCGCTCGGAAAGTTTCGTCAGACGAAACAGCGGCTCTAGGTGACGTTTCTAACCGGCAGTGCGTTTTGAGCACTTTTGGTTTATGGTGAGCGTTTCGTCTGACGAAAGTTTCCGAGCGCGCGCGGAACTGGAACTGGAACTGGAAGTCGAACTGGAACTGGAACTGGAACTGGACGGAACTGTACTACCGCAGCGCGCCGCTACAGGCGCGTCAGGGCGTGGATTAATTCCTTCGCGTCGGGATATGCGGGCTCGAGCTCGGCGCGTTTGCCCTCTTCGAAGTCCGCGAAATCGAATCCCGGTGCCATTGTGCAGCCGAGCAAGGCGAACTTACCGCCATGGCGCACGCGGCAACCTTGCCACCACATGCGGGGCACAACGAATTGAACATGCTCGCCTGCCGTCAGGTCGTGACCGAGCACAAGTTGCTGCGAAGTTCCATCCGGCCGCAAAAGCAGCATCTCGACGGCATCGCCTAAATAAAAGTGATAAACCTCGTCAGTGGACAGTCGGTGCATCACTGAGAAAGTATCCGGCGTGAGTAAGTAATAGATAGCAGTTCCGAACGCGCGGTCGCCGCCATACCGAACCGGCAATGCCTGGGCTGTGAGAACCGCGTTCGACCGGTAGGTCTCACGAAAGTATCCGCCTTCGGGGTGCGGCTGCAAATCCAGTCTCTTAATTAGCTCATCGATATTCATGCGTCTCCTGCAGCTTTGTCGGCGGCCGCTTCTGTAACTTTCGATTTGCGTTCTTCAAAGTACAACGCGACACACCACACCGCGCCAAGAAGTGCAAGCACAAATCCGAGAATCACGCTCTTGGGCTGGTAAATAAAACTGACACGATGCGCACCGGCCGAAACAATGACACCACGCATAAATCCGTTGCAACGCAAAAGCTCGGTGGCTTGGCCATCGACCTCGACCCTCCACCCGGGATAATATTGATCCTGCAATACCAAAAGAGATTGATGAACCGCTTTCACATCGCAGATTACGACCTCGGGCTGGGTAGATGCCATGGCAACCGGCGTAATGGCATCGTCACGCGCAATTGTTTGCAGTGCACCAGACTTATCGTTTTCCTTCTCGACTAGCGTTTCTTTGCATGGATCAAAGCCGTTATTGCGGCAGTCGACCATGGTTTGAATGATGTCGTCTCGTTGATCGAAGGCATGCACGCTTGCGGCCAAGTAAGCTCGCGGCAATGGATTTTTCACCTCGTAAACTTGCATGTTCTTTTCCTTGCTGCGAAATACCGAGGTGAAATAAGCGGCGTCCATGCTCGGGATCTCATTGGCTTGCCCCACCCCGATTTGACGCATCACCTGGGTGACGACATACTTGGTCGAACCGATCTGTAGAAATCGATAGAGGGGCAAATCATCGGTTGGTGCCGGGGTGATGCCGGCACTCCGCTCATGCACAGCCTGCGACGATAAGTCGTACATGTTCAAGAAAAAGTAATGATAGTCACCAACCATCGAACCTTCAAAGCCGAATTGCGACGGCACATCGAAATCGATGTTTGTGAAAGCCTTCAAAGATTGGCGGCTGTATTGGAAATCGTTGATTGTACTTTGAAGACGGCCGCCGATATCTATGTACGGTGGCGTCGTGAACTTTTCCAGCGCGATCGGGGTAGCGCGGAACTCAGCGTCGGGTCCGGTCGGCATGTTCACCGCCGTCAGCAAAAATGTGCGCTGCTTGAAATAATCCGCGGGCGCGGCAAGGCGACAACTGACCAGCGCATTCACAAGTAATGTTCCAACAGCCACAACCGCTACTATATTCAGTGCCATCGCTTGCTTGGATCGGCGCCCCATGTACCACATGAACAGCAGCGCAATAAGCGCGACTCCGGCTTGTGATGCCGTTCTCAACGCGACGAATACCTGCGCCACCAACCCCTCGCTTCCGGACCGAGCAACGAAGGGCAGTATCGGTTGCCCGCTCAGGAAGAGATACGCGGTGAATAGAAGCAACAGCAACCAACCCACCATATGTGGTATCAGCGGAGCTTCGCCTTTGATATAAACCCGTGCGCCCCTGGCCGCCAACAACGACAGGCAGAACACGCTGAAAAACAATAGTTTCGACGGAAATCGAAGAAAACTGGCGCCGGGAAGGTAGGCGACAATTTGGCTCATGTATGGAAGGTTTTTTCCGAGAGCCAGTATCGTGCTGATTACGAGCAACGCCACCGTGCACCAGTAAAGTCCGCGGCCGCGTTTGAGTAAGCCAATCAACGCAAGAGCAAGAATTATCGCGCCCACAAATGCGGAATCGAAATAGGGCACCATCTCGCTGCCGGAAATCAGATTGGCTACCGGCGAGTTACGCAATTGGAAATCATCCAGGGGATGAATGATGAACATGCTCAGCAAGTCATACCAGTTGCTGCTATAGATCAATATTTCCTGCGGCTGCAGCCCCATTGCTCGTCGGGACAGCGGAATCCATTCCATCGCGGGCATTACCGTCGGCATGGCGAGCAACAAACCGATCATCAGTGACTTGAAAAAATTCAGATGCTGCTGCAGCCGGTTCGCTTCCGGTACCGCTTGTCCCTTGAACGTTGCGCCGAACAATGCCACCATCAGCATCGTCGGAACGCTGAGCTCGGGCCGCCCCGCGCTTACCATCATAAAAACCACCAGAGCGTTTGCCAGAATCCACCAGAACCGCGGCGTCTTCAGGCATCGCCAACTGCAGTAAAACACCAAAGGCACCCAGGCAGCCGTCGCCACCAGCGTGTAGTTGCTGGAAAGCGAAAACATGTAGCCGGATAAAGAAACGACAGCCGCTGCGATCAAGGCCGGCACCGTGCCCCAGCCCAACAATTCCACCAGCAGAAACATGCCGGCAAAACATACTAGTTGAGAAACGATCATGATCACGGCCAATGCCTGGCTGAACGACATCATAGCGAACAGCCAAGTGAGCGGAAAGAAAATAGACGGTGACGGAATCGCCGCCTGCGCCATGCCGCAGTAGCTGTACGGATTCCACAAGGGCAGATGCCCTCGCGCCAACGCGTCACCGATAAATTTGCATAGCGGCTCGAAGAAGTGCGTGCAATCTTTATAGAAGAACGTCCACTGCCCGAGCAGATACGGAAAGTAAAAGATCGCCAGCACAATCGCCAGACAAGCAGATGCAATTACCAGCGGTTTGTGCCTTTGCAGCACCGTCACCTCTAATCAGGGCCGCCATGATGATAACAAAAATAACCGCGCCCGGTTCGACCAGCACAACCCAGGGCAGCGCAGACATCCCGTCCGCACGGATCTGGAGACTAGAAAGCCGGCTCTTTCGAACCGGCTTTCTGGCTTCCTGTTACCTTTGAAAAGCGGGCTTTCGCCCGCCGCTACCGTGCCAACGGCTACTGCTTATTGGCAGGCTTGGCATCAGCGTTGCTGACCACTACCTGTCCCTTCAGCTTGCCTTCCAGAACATCAACCGCTTTCTTCAGCTGAACATCGTTCATGTCCTCGGGCTTGTGCTTCGCGGCAGTGACTGGTCCATCCTTGTCGATCCACCAGGGACCACGACCCTCAGTCCAATCCTTGTCGCTGAGATTGACGGTGACATCAGGCGTTATGCCTTTCTTGTTGATGTCGGTGTCATTCGGAGTCAGATATCTGGCGATGGTGACGTTCACGCCGCTCTTATCTTCGAGCCTTGTGATCCCTTGAACCAAACCTTTGCCGAATGAGCGTTCGCCAACCAGAATGGCTCTACCGTTGTCGTGCATGGCACCACTGGCGATTTCAGATGCGCTGGCACTGCCCTTGTTGATCAAAATAACCAACGGCTGCTGGCTCACCGGTCGGCCATCGGAGATAGCCGGCGTTTTGTAGCCATCTTTGTCCACTGTGGAAACGATGTCTTTGTGTCCGTCGAGGAACATATTCGAGATTTCGATCGCGTTGGTCAGCAATCCACCAGGGTTGTCGCGGAGATCCAGGATAATGCCTTTGGCGCTCGACAAACTGGAAAGCGCTTTTAACATCTCCCTGTTCGCGTCCTGCGAGATGAAGCTGGTCAGGCGGATATATCCGATGTCCGGATTGATCATCTTGGCGGTTTGCACCGCATTGATGTGAATCTCATCGCGAGTCATGGTGAACTTCATAGGCTTGTTTGCCCGCGCAACCGTCAGCGTCACCGGCGTGCCCTTGCGGCCTTTGATTTGCTTGGCGGCTTCTTCCACCGACATGCCTTTGGTGTCTTTGCCGTCGATCTCCGTGATGATATCTTGAGCCATCAAACCCGCTCGCGATGCCGGTGTGTCATCGATGGGAGCAATCACTACGACCCTGTTGGTCTTGTCCATTCCGATTTGAATGCCGACGCCGAAAAGGTGAGCTTCGATCTGCGACTTCTCGTCTTCAAAAGCATCCACATCGAGGAAGCGCGTATATCTGTCGCCAAGGCTTTCGAGCATAGTTTGGATGCCCTTGTGAGCATCATCCATGGTCTTCAACTTGCCGTCATAGCGGTGTTCCCAACGTGCCCAGTGCTGCTCATCCAGCTCTTGCGGCAAGTAGAACTCATCCTTAATAAGGAACCAAACTTTGTGGTAAAGCTCATCCGGGGTAAGGGCTTTGGCGCCGCGTAATGGTAATTGGGCAATGATGGCGCCGTCGTGTGCAGTTTTCGCTTCGGCATTGGCATCGCCGTGAATACGTCCGGTGCCGCCCAGCGAAAACGACAGTGCAACCGGTAACGCGATGAGAATTTTCCAGAGGTTAGATTTGGGCATCGTTATCTCTTGAGCTTCCTTGTAGAGGGCCGAGAACCCTCGAGTGATAAGCCGTTGCAGGCACAGTGTTGAGTCTGATGCCGCCGACGGCGCTTTTGCCATCATAGCAATATTGCTTTCTTTAAGCTTTGCTAGGGGCAATTGTTATGTACCCGTTACCACTGCTTCCTAGACCGTGTAAACCCGCAAAGCGCCTCGACTTGCGCTTGAAAAGAGCGTTCGCTTACCCGTTATCAGGGTGTTAGTATGCTAGGTCCTCCAGCCGTGAACAGCGGGTAAAGCCCGCCGGTACCAATTCAGCACCAGAACCAGTTCGATATTTATTCAAGGGGAATCTCCAGTGGCAAACGCAGTTGCAGAAGTAGGAATTTTTGGCGGGTCCGGATTTTACAAGCTTCTGGAAAATGCCGAAGAACGATGGGTAGAGACGCCGTATGGCTCGCCCAGTGACACCGTGGTGCTGGGTGAATTGGGCGGCAAGCGCGTGGCGTTTTTGCCGCGGCACGGAGGCAAGCACCTTTTCCCGCCTCACATGATCAACTACCGAGCCAATTTGTGGGCGATGAAATCGCTCGGGGTTCAGCGCATAATCTCGCCGTGCGCCGCCGGCAGCTTGCAAACACACGTCAAGCCCGGCAGTTTCGTCGTTTGCGATCAATATGTTGATCGCACCAGCGGGCGCAAAGACACATTTTATGATGGCCCGATTTCCACGCACGTTTCAGCGGCTGAGCCATATTGCCCGGAGATGCGTGAATTAGCCGTCGCCGCCGGAAAGAAGGCCGGCATCGAGGTGCACGGCACGGGCACCGTGGTTGTAATCCAGGGACCACGCTTCTCAACGAAATCCGAATCGAAATGGTTCACATCCCAGGGTTGGGAAGTCATCAATATGACCCAGTACCCCGAAGCTCATCTGGCCCGCGAGCTGGAAATGTGCGTGGTTAACGTTTCACTGATAACCGACTACGACTCCGGACTTGCCGGCAATGTAGAACCAGTCTCGCACAGCGAGGTTATTAAGGTCTTTAACAATAATCTTTCTAAGTTGCAAAAGCTGCTGGTCGGATTATTGGAAACGATTCCCAGCGACCGCAAAAAATGCGGATGCTCCAACGTTCTCGAGCACGCGCGGATTACTTAAACTGAGTCTTGTTAAAGGCCCCCTTCAGCCCGCGTTCGCGAAAACCGTATAGGCCCCTGGCGTTCTCTCGCTTATCATGAGGAGCGTCAACCTCTGCTGTTCCGTTTTCAATGGCTCCAAGAATCAATGCCAACCACGCCGTAGCCTTTCTGGCACTGGTCTTGGCCGTGTGCGTTTTTTCTATAATGTGGAAATTTGGAGTGCCCAGCAAGATTGCTTGGGGGTCTGCTATCCTGTCGATCCTAGTGGTGGCCATATTTTGGACCGCCGTCAACCTGGGAACGGACGACGAGGATGATGACACGTAAACTTAAACTGAGCGCAGCGACTGCAATCTGCGCGATGCTGGCAACAGCAACCCTGCCTTCTCTTGCACAAGATCTTCCTAAGCCCCTGCTGCCGATTACACAAGATTTCAAACTGCCCAATGGGCTGCGCGTGGTTCTGTCCGAGGATCACTCGGCACCGGTGGCATCGGTGGTGCTCGTTTATGATGTAGGCTCGCGCGATGAAGTCAAAGGACGGTCGGGCTTTGCTCATCTATTCGAGCACATGATGTTCGAAGGCTCGAAAAACGTCGGCAAGACCGAGCACTTCAAATATGTTCAGGGCGCCGGCGGTGCTTGCAACGCCTCCACGCACAACGATTTCACCAACTACTACGATCGCATTCCCAGCAACCAGGTCAATCTGGCTCTCTGGTTGGAAAGCGATCGCATGCGCTCGTTGAACGTCACGCCGGAGAACTTCAAGAATCAACTTGAAACGGTGAAAGAAGAAAAGCGACTGCGCATCGACAATCAGCCATATCAACCGGCGTCCGTCAAGTTGGACGAAATGGTTTTCGACAATTGGCAAAACGCACACCCGGTAATTGGATCATTTGAAGATCTCGAAGCATCATCCATTGATGATGTGCGCAAATTCTTCAAAACCTATTACGCGCCCAATAATGCGGTGCTTGCCGTAGCCGGAGACATCGATGCCGCCGACGTGCACAAGCAAATCGAAAAATACTTCTCCGACATCGCGTCCCAGCCGCAACCGAACCGTCCATCTCTGACGGAACCGGCGCAGACAAAAGAGAAATATGCCAAGATCGAAGATACGCACGCCAAGATGCCGGCATTCTGGATGTCGTGGAAAGCGCCGCAAGCTCGCACCGCCGATGCTTATCCCTTGGAAATCATCGAGAAGCTGCTGAGCGCGGGCGATTCTTCACGGTACTACCAGCGCATGGTCAAGGGCGACGAAGTGGCATTGCGCGCCGATGCGTCATATGACATGCGGCGCGGACCCGGCGAATTCAGCACGTTTGTTATCTTCAAACCCAACACTACAGCGGAAAAAGCACGGGAAATCGTGTGGAGCGAACTGGATAAATTGAAAACGCAACCAGTGAGCACTGCGGAGCTGGAAAAGGCGAAGAACCAATGGATGCGCGATCTCTTCTCCAGCAACAGCTATTCCAGCCTGCAGAAGAGCACGAATCGCGCCGAAATGCTCGCCCAATAT
>DATNQY010000226.1:0-4388 GCA_036703785.1 Candidatus Obscuribacterales bacterium | reverse complement strand
AGGACGGATCATATTGAACGGCTACGGAAAGTGCCCGCTTCTGTCGAAGGAGACCTCAATGGCAACACTGAAACCGCTGACCGTAATTGGCCTTAACAGCGGCACGTCTATGGATGGCGTAGACGCGGCTATCTTCCGCATCATTCCGCTCGGCACGCCGAATCGGACCAATGGACATGCCCTTTCGCAGAACCTTGACGTCGAGATGCTGGAAGCAATCTTGCACCCGATTCCGGCAGAACTGACGCGCAAAATGCGCAGCATGATCAGTGCCAACAGTTGCAGTCTCGATGCGATTGTCCGCCTAAATGCAGCACTGGGAGAGGTTTTCGCCCGGGCCGCCCTTTCGGTGATGCGGCACTCCGGTTTGAGCAAACGCGACGTGGACTTGATCGGCTCGCATGGCCAAACCATCTTTCATGCGCCGGACATGCGAAAGTTCGCCGGCATACCCACGCATGGAACCATGCAACTAGGCGAAGCCGCCATCATCGCCGCGCGCACGGGGGTGCCTGTGGCCTCCAACTTCCGCGCCCGCGATATGGCTACCGGGGGGCAAGGCGCGCCTCTGGTTGCGTTTGCCGATGAAGTGCTTTTCGGCGGCGAGGGCGAGTCCATCGGGGTGCTTAATATAGGCGGCATCGCCAACATCACCGCGCTCGACGATCACGGCGAGGCGCGCATGGCATTCGATACGGGCCCTGGCAACTTGCTTATCGACCGTGCCTGCCGCAAGCTTTTCGAGCGCGACTTCGATGAGGGCGGGCAGCTCGCGGCGGCGGGCAAAGTGGATAATAAGTGGCTCGAGTCGATTCTCAAGCACGAGTATTTCCAGGCTCATCCGCCCAAAACCACCGGAGCCGAGCTTTTCGGACAAACTTTCGCCGATGAGCTTTTGCGCGAGGCCGAAAAGCGCAAATTGAGCCCGGAAGACACGCTGGCCACAATCACCGCCGTCACCGCCGCCTCGGTGGCGCGCGCGTATCAGCGTTTCATTCAGCCGGAATTTCCGATTGCCACTATCATTTTGGGCGGCGGAGGGGCTGATAATGCTACGTTGTGCAAGATGCTCAGTGAGTATTGGCCAGGCAAGCTGAAGCTCAGACGCCACGAAGATTTCGGCGTGTCCACGAAGTTTAAGGAGGCGCTCTTATTTGCGCTGCTGGCGTACACGACACACTTCGGAATACCCAATAACGTGCCGCGTTGTACAGGCGCCAGCCAGCGCGTGTGTTTGGGAACGATCTGCCGCGCCTGAGCGCAGGAAAACGACGGCGTATTTCGCTCCAGGGAGTCGCATCGCGCCACCCGTTTTTAGAGCGTACCAGCCTGGTATAGTGTCTTAGAAACAGTTGAGGCACTCTCACAACAGGTGATCGCTTGATAGAACTGCACATACCGGAAGGCATCAATTACGAGTGCACAGGCTGCGGCAAATGCTGCAGCGGCTGGGCGGTGCCGATGACTCAGGATGACTATGAGCGCATATCGGCTGCTGACTGGTCGAGCCTCCACGAATCATTCGGCACGCGCACGCTCTTCCGGCAGCTCTCCAAGCGTGAAACTCAGGACACTCCCTACACTCACAAAATCGTTTCCGACACCGGCGTCTGCCCCTTTCTCGTCGACAACTTGTGCCACATGCACAGCAAGCACGGCGCAGAGTTCAAGCCGTCGATATGCCAGCTATTTCCGTATTGCTTCAGTGAGACTCCCTCCGGCATTTACGCCACCGTATCCTTCGTGAGCGCCGGTGTCATCTACAATTCCGGCAAGCCGCTGCTCGAGCAGCGCGATTATCTCGAAGGCAAGTGGCAGGAGTTTCGCAAGATGTATCCGGACTACAAACCGGATTGGTCGCATACAAAACTCACAGTCGATCAGCCGATTGCCTGGGAAGAATACCTGGTGATCGAAAACCGTTTGCTGGCTGAATTATCGGATGGCTCCCGTCCGCTCGAACACCGCATGCTCGCCTGCTCGCAATATCTGATGTCGCAGGTAAAACGGGCAGGCGCGCCTGCCACCGCAGCTGATACCACGCTCCCCGAAGCGGGCGCGCGTTTATCCATGGACCCGCTCAACGCCATAGACAAAAGTTTATTGCTCACCTTCCAACGAATGTACTACCCCGTAAAACAGCTGAAGCGGGGAGAGGGGGACTTCCGCATTCCGGCGTTTTTGCAACAACATTTCTTCGGCGGCAAATCATGGCCGCTGGCCAAACAAGCATTCAAGCTGGACGAACTTCAAGTGATGAACTGGCCGGAAGACGACAAAGAGATCAATGGTATTCTCGAGCGGTACGTTTATTCCTATGTATTCGGCAAGAAATACTTCGGCGCCGGCTTTGGGCAGGTGAGTGTGATCGCCGGCTTCCATCACCTGGTTCTTATATTGGCATTGATCAAACTGCAATCGAAAGCGAGCGCGAGAGCTCGCGGCGGAACCGTCAATCTGCTCGATGTTGCCACCACCGTCCGGCAAACGGAACGGCAAGTCGGCGAATCCAAACTCGGTGGCTATGCGGCGGCCGCCTGGGAACTTTTTCTCTTTCCGCCCGGTCGCGCTCGCCGTTTGCTGGGGAACAGCTAAGCCGGCCCGGAGTTGAGATGAACCGTCGCTTGCTTCTCGAAACTCTAGTGCCCGCAATTGCATTGTTCGCCTGCGCGCTCGCGATCCGAGCGGCAACTATGGTCAACGGTTTTTCATTGGATGGCGACGAGTGTCTTTTCGCCAACATCGTAAGCACGTCGACTTGGGGCAATCTGCTGGAAGTCTTACGCCACGATTGGAATCCGCCGCTCATGTACGTGCTGGCCAAACTGTGGTGCGCCATCTTCGGCACCAGCGACTACAGCTTCAAATGGCTGGCTCTGCTCATTTCGGCAGCCATTCCGGTAGCAGCCTTCGCTTTCATGCGAACACGCCTTGCAACGAGCGCGGCCATCGCTGTCGCCGCTCTATGCTGCGTCGCTCCACCACTTGTGGATATAACGACGCGGGTTCGTCCGTACGGACTTATGGTACTGCTCGGATTGTGTTCGTTGGCAGCCCTGGACAAATTGCTCAAGGCACCTCACGACCGGAAGAGTCAACTCACATACGCAGTTGCTTTGAGCGCCTTGCTGTACACGCACCTGTCGTCGCTTGTCTTAGCCTTTGGGCAAGTGCTGGCGTGTTTAGGCAGCGCGATCGTTGCACACGACAAATCGCGCGCGCGGGGTTTTTGCCTTTCTGTGCTGATTGCTGCAATTGTGCTTTCTCCGCTTGCCATAGGCGAACTTTCAGCAGTAAGCACAAGCGGCATGGGACATGGGTTTGGCGTTCCCGTGCTTCACGTGCTCAAGACAATTCCGCTGTATACGTTTTCCCTCGTCGAAGCAGGAATGTTCAACTCGTCGGATCTGGCATTCTATGTCCCGCTGATCTTGTTTTACGGGATGATTGCGGTGGCGGCCATCTCCGCCGGCCGCATCGCCAAAACGTTTCCGAATTTTGATTACGTCGCTTGGGTCGTTTCATTTGTAGCGATGGTGGCATTGCAGATATTGATTGGCACGCAGATGCTGCGCTACGCGTACGTGGTGAATTTGACCGTTCCTGCAATTGTGCTTATGGTGGCATTGCTGAGAACTTACTTCACCCCCGACAAAGCGATGTTGGCGAATGCGCTTGCGTTTTTCATGCTTATTTTCTGGGTGCCCAATCTCAAGGATATGCACGCCGCGCAGCAACCGACCATGCAGAATCTGTTCAATTACATCAACAAAGACCAATCTTCTGCGGGCAAACCGTCCCTGCTCGTTGTTTCCAACGGCTGGTACGCACCGGTGGCTTATCGTTATCTGGACCATAAGATCGAATGCATCGTATTTCCTGACGTCGATGCGCCGCTGCAATATGTTGATTGGGACGGATACACAGATAAGCTCGCCGATCACGCACGCATGGATAAGCTATTGAAATTGATCGCAGATAGGCTCGATCACGGATACAGCATTTATCACATGTTCGTTGTCTTTCCGCCCGGACAGTTAGTGGCACCGATGCCGAATTTGAGCACCAAAGCGGCAGTGCAAGTGCAAACTTTTTTAGCGCAACACGCACGCGCGGAAAAAATGTTCGATGCATTTTGCTATCAAGCACCCGGAATCATGGACCGAATGCGCACCTGCAAGTTCGCGCCGCCGCACATATAAGGAGCGTGATCTGACTACAGATCTATAAGCGGGGGCGGCGCGCCGCCCCCGCTGCAACCGCAAACCCAGCTTGATTTCCGACGATTTCCGAAGAAAACCCTTGACTACCGGAAATCTTTGGGTTACTCTTGACGAGCTTTCAAGCAATTTGCGTTCTGTCCAAACCTTACTAAACAACTCACCGCC
>DATNQY010000225.1:0-3143 GCA_036703785.1 Candidatus Obscuribacterales bacterium | reverse complement strand
CTAGTGGCAACTCGTAATGGAGCATCGCGCGTCTCGGATCCAGATACTTCATGTCCATGAAGATGCCGCGGCGGCCTTGACACAACTCCATCAAGGGTCCGACATAATCGTTGGGCACCATGATGTGGGCGTCCACAAACGGTTCTTCGATAAATTGGCGGTGGTTTGAGTCCGGCAAGAACGCCGGGTTGTCCACCATGACGACGCCGCCGTCGGTTTTTGTCACTCGATAAATGACCGAGGGGGCGGTGGTGATGAGCGTCAAATTGTATTCGCGTTCGAGACGTTCCTGAATAATCTCCATGTGGAGCAATCCCAGGAATCCGCAGCGGAAGCCGAAGCCGAGCGCTTCTGATGTTTCCGGCTCGAAGAACAGCGAGGAATCGTTGAGCTTCAATTTGTCCAGCGCTTCGCGTAACTCCGGATATTGATCGTTGTCCACCGGATAAATGCCGGCGAAGACCATTGGTTTTGCAGGACGGTAACCGGGCAGCGCCTCAGCAGCCGGCGTCGCTGCATGGGTGACGGTGTCACCGACCAGCGTTGCTACGTCTTTGATTGATGCGGCAAGGTATCCCACTTCACCGGGCCCGAGCTCTTCCACAGGAGTTTGCTTCGGCCTCAAAACGCCGAGATCGGTAATCTCGAATTCCTTTTGGTTTGCCATGAAGCGAATCTTGTCGCCGACTTTGACAGAGCCATCCACGACTCGGAAATAAACGATAATGCCACGGTAGCTTTCGTAATAGCTGTCGAAAACCAGCGCCCGGAGCGGCTTGTCGTGGGTATTTTTGGGCGGCGGTATTAAGTGAACGATTGCTTCGAGCACATCATTGATGCCGATGCCGGCTTTGGCGCTGGTAAGCACAGCATCTGTCGCAGGCACCATCAGCACTTCTTCAATCTCATGCTTGATGCGCTCAGGGTCAGCGCTGGGCAAATCGATTTTGTTGATCACGGGCACTATTTCCAGCCCGTTTTCCATTGCTAGCTGAACATTAGCCAGCGTTTGCGCCTCGACGCCCTGCGTGGCGTCGACGACGAGCAGCGCACCTTCGCAGGCTGCCAGGCTGCGCGATACTTCGTAGCCGAAGTCCACATGACCAGGTGTATCGATGAGGTTGAGAGTATATGTTTTGCCGTCGGAGGCGGTGTACTCCATACGCGCCGCCTGCAATTTGATTGTGATTCCACGCTCGCGCTCGATGTCCATCGTGTCCAACACCTGCGCTTGCATGTCACGCTTGGCGATGGTCTTGGTCACTTCCAGCAGGCGGTCGGCCAGCGTGGATTTGCCGTGGTCGATGTGGGCGATGATGGAAAAATTGCGGATGTAGGTCGGGTCTGTGGGCACGGCCGGCTCGGAACTCTAGATACGGATAAGCAGGCGTCGACGACGCCCTTCGGTAGTTTAGCAGGAGCCTTATGCCAGGGGCAGTTTCGTGAATCTCATGTATAGGATTGTAGGGGCGATGCATGCATCGCCCCTACGGAGATTGCGACATGATGAAATGGCATTCATCGGCGGTGTTTTTATGTGACAAATCGGGTTACCATCGGAGGGAACGTACGTTCCGCGGACCTCTTCTATGTAAAGTAGACCGGGTACCTATGACACATCCATTTCTCGAAGCTCTCAAGAAACGACCGCTGTTGACCGACGGGGCGATGGGCACGTTGCTATATGCACGCGGGGCTTCGCCCGAAAGCTGCTTCGAGCAATTAAATGTTGCAAAGCAAGATCTCGTGCAGCAGGTGCACATCGATTACATCAATGCCGGCGCCGATGTTATCGAGACCAATTCTTTCTGCGGCAATCGCTATCGGTTGGCGTCTTTCGGTTTGGACAAAGACGTATGGCAGTTCAACGTCTGGGCTGCCAAGGTGGCGCGCAACGCCAGGGAAATAGCCGGGCACCCCGTGTTTGTCGCCGGGTCGATCGGTCCCACTGGCAAATTGCTCGCACCAATAGGTGATGTGACCAAGTCTGATTTGGAAGAGGCGTTCAAACAGCAAATGGAAGGTCTGCTTGCCGGTGGTGTCGATCTGTTCATCATCGAATCGATGGCCAATCCGATTGAGACTGCGGTGGCCGTCCGTGCGGCGCGGAAAATTTCGCAACTGCCGGTGGTCGCGCAGTTCAGTTTTACCACTGAGGGAAATACGATTTTTGGCACGAAGCCCGAAGATGCGGCGCGCATCATGGTGGAGCTTGGTGACGATCGTCCGGATGTGATTGGTATCAACTGCGGCGCCGGGCCCGGTCCGGTGTTCGAGTCGCTGGAGCGCCTGAGCAATGCGCTTCATGATCTCGGTATCAAGCCCGATGAGATTGGCCTTTCATGCATGCCGAATGCGGGTATGCCGGGACGCGTCGGCGATAGGTTTATGTACATAAGCCGACCTGATTACTGCGCTTCCTTCGTCGAGAAATATTTGCAGGCAGGCGCTCGTTTGGTCGGCGGCTGTTGCGGCACGACGCCCGAGCACATTAAAGCGATGCGCCAGTCGCTGGACCGCTGGATTGCTTCGCACGACGGCAAAGAGAAAATCAGCGGCTCTTACCCGAGGACAAAAGATACCGAGCTGCAAAAGATTGCTGCCACCACCGGCACGATCGCGGTCACCAGCGGCGATCGCAAAGAAGCGCAAGAAACACCGCGTGCCGGCGTGCCGATCTTCGAAGGCATTGCCTCTCGCCTTGCCACCAATGACCCGAGCAATTTCTTTATCAGTGTTGAACTCGATCCGCCTAAGGGTGCTGTCCCGCGCAAGTTATTGGTTGCTGCGGAGATGGTGCGCGATGCCGGTGCCGATACCATTAACGTCGGCGATAGCCCGATGGCGAAGGTGCGCATGTCGTCGATGGCGACTTGCCTTTTGATTCAGCAGAAGGTCGGCATCGAAACAATCATCCATTTCACCACACGCGATCGCAACTTGATGGGAATTCAGGCCGACCTGCTCGGCTGCCAGGCCCTGGGCGTTCGTAACGTGATTGCGCTGACAGGCGATCCGCCCAGCGTAGGCAACTACGCGCACGTGACGGCGGTGTACGACGTAGATTCCGTCGGATTGATCAAAATAATTTCGCAACTCAATCAAGGACTGGATATAGGGGGCAATACGATCGGATCGCCGAC
>DATNQY010000224.1:0-13537 GCA_036703785.1 Candidatus Obscuribacterales bacterium | reverse complement strand
TATCGGCGCTGCTGGCGGGCTCCTGCTTCATGACTTTCGGAGCCGCTAATGCCCTGCAAGCAACTGCCGCCGCCGATAATGATGCCGGCAAGCAATCGCCACCGCCGGCTCAACCGCCGCGTCCGCTGCAACTGCCGAAGCCGACAACGTATAAGATGACCAACGGCATGACCGTTGTCATGCTGGAAGATCACCGAGTACCGTTTGTGACGTTCCAGCTCGGCATTAAGTCCGGTGATTCATGCGACCCGACGACAATGCCCGGACTTGCTTCAGTGACTGCGGACATGCTGTCGGAGGGCACCAGCACCCGTACCGGCAAGGAAATAGCCACAGAGATCGATCGTATCGGCGGCGCCGTGCGAGCGCAGACCGACCCCGACTTCACTATCGTCGCGGGCAGCGGATTATCAAAACATAGCGACAGCCTGTTCGGCATTGCAGCTGATATGACGCAACATCCGAACTTCCCGGAGCGCGAGTTCAAACTGGAGAAAACCAATCTCCTGCAAGAGCTGACAATGAAACGCACGAATCCGGGGTTTCTCGCCAACGAGCGCTTCCATAAAGTCGTTTTCGGCAATCACCCCTATGCCACCATCTCGCCGACGCCGGAAAGCGTCGAGAAGATGACTCGGCAAGATCTCGTCAATTTCCACAACACGCATTATCTGCCCAACCTGGCCACCCTGGTTGTGGTCGGCGACTTCCACACTGACAAGCTGAAAAACTTGATTGACAAGGATTTCGGCGGATGGACGTCGGAGCAAGCACCGTCGATGGTGTCAGCCAGCTGCCCGCAGTTATCATGCAGAACCATCTGCCTCGTCGACCGTCCGGGCTCTGTTCAGTCAACCGTGAAGATCGGCAACCTCGGTATTACGAAAAACGATCCCGACTACTTTGCGGTAATGGTGGCTAACCAAATTCTGGGCGGCTCAGCCAATTCGCGATTGTTCCTCAATATTCGCGAGCAAAAGGGCTACACCTACGGCGCCTATAGTCAGTTTGCGCCGCACATTGAGCCCGGCTACTTCACCGCCGGCGCTGAAGTTCGCACACCGGTGACAGCGCCGGCTCTGAAAGAATTCCTGTACGAATTAGGCCGCATACGCACAACGCCTGTTTCCACCAGCGAATTGACTAACGCCAAAAACTATCTGATCGGAACTTTCCAGAGTGGATTCGAAACGCAAGCCAATATCAGCCAGCGGTTGCTCGAGCAACACCTCTACAATCTGCCTGCTGATTACTTGCAAACTTACACGGACAAGGTTGAAGCTGTTCAGCCGGAAGACGTGAAGCGTGTTGCCAACAAAGATATTGATTTCGATCACCTGGCTATCACCGTCGTTGGTGACGCCAAACAAATCGAAACCGATCTGCGCTCGTTCGGACCGGTCGAAGTCTACGATCAAAGCGGCAAACTCGTCCGTCACGACGACGCCGAGAAGAAGACGCTCTAGATCGAAGACTACTTATGCACTACCTGACCGATGCTATTGGCGACGGCGGCTGCTTCTTCGGCAACTGAGTCGTCTGGAGCCATAAGTACATACTTGGCGTCGGCACCGACTACCGGTTGTACCGTAACATCGGAGGAATCCGGCTCAAGATCGACGGCGCGGTCGACGCGAAAGTCCACTACATTGTTGGGCAGCTGGTCTGCTTCAGCACGCTCGAGTTGAGCGCGAATTTCGGCATCGGCCTGCTCGTCCGGCACCACAGGCGGTGCCATGTACGTTGAATTATACGATTTGAAATCGGCAATCCGGCGAATTTCGGCGGTGGTCTTTCCTTCGATCCCTAGTGGCGTCTCTTGGGTGGTTTCGATGCGGCGAATGATCGGGTCCATGCCTTGCATCGGGTCGAAGGACTTCATCCAGCTTTCCAGAGCAGGGCGATCGAACTTGTCGAATTCGTGCGGTACGTTGCTCTTGTGGCGAAACTCGAGCCACTTCATGTTGCCCCGCCCGTCTTTAGCTTTCCAGATATCACGATAGCCAAGCTGCAGCGTGGTATCGTCTTCCATTTTTTGTTGTTCGCGCGCACCGAACCAGTGAAAGTGGCTGCGTGCGGTGCCGGCGCGCGCACTATTCAGCTCAGCCCTAATGCTATCGAAGAGGGTAGCGCGGTAGACTCTTTCTGCTGCTGGACGCCAGCGTTCCTTCATTCGCTTGAGGCGATTCAGCATCTGACCATAGTGAGCCCGATCGTCCAGGCTGATCGGAATCCCAAGGTTTACTTCCACGCACACACCCCTTCTGCTGAGCGACACGAAGATAATAAGGTCACCGCTTTGCAACCGTCAAATTAACACCACGTCATTCTGTGACTGAGCGCAATGATCGCGTTGAGCCGGTGCCGTGTCGAGTTTGAGTTTACGGCAAAATAGTCGAGCGTGTGAGTACTTGTCTCTATGTTCTACGCTGGTAAAGCAATTTTCATCCCATGCGATTTACGGTTTCAGCCGTCTGCACGAGAGCGGACGCTTCTGTGTGCAGGGCCTCAGCCAACTTACATAAGGTGATCAAAGAAACGGACCGCGAACCACGTTCCACATCGCTGATGTAGGTGCGATGAAGTTTTGACCGGCGCGCAAGTTCTTCTTGCGAAATGCCCAACGACAAACGCTTTTCCTGGACTACTTTTCCAACCGCCTTCAGCAGCGGATCATACGCAGGCTCTTTCAGTGTCATAGTACTGTTCACTTTCACTCTCCCGAGACCATCCCAACCCCAAGCCAAATCGAGAGCGGGCCTCAAGAGCGAGCCGCTCACAAGCACTCTGGCGTGGTTCAAACCGTCAACGCTAACGTGACGTCGCACCTTGCGCAGCAACAGCATGTTGCCGGCGCAAATCTTCCGCAGTTCCCCTAATTGCTGGAGGGCGCGCACAAGCCGATGGCTTGTAATTCCCCACCAACGCCATTGATCCCATTTAACACCCTGAGGGCGTTAGTTGCCAAGACCAAATCTGTAAAGGATTGTTGCAGTGGGGGCATTTCGCGGAATTTGCAAGTTATTACGAGACCCCGTGCGGGTTTTCGCAGCTGATTAGAGTTTTATCAGGTCGCAGAACGGGGCTGTCCGCCGCTCTTATACCGGCAGAACCGAGCGCTTTTTCTTCAGCGGATTGGTGCGCTTGTTGGCGTAGGCGTCAAAACGATTGCAGAGCTCTTGCCGCAAAGTTGCCCCGGACACGATTCCGTCGATTACCAGCTCGGACGCCAATCTATATATATCCACATCCTCACGGTACTCGTTGCGTAGTTTCTCCACGTAGGCCGCACGCTCGCCTTCAGGCAATTCCATAATCTTGTTGTAGTAGACAGCATTGACGGCTGCTTCCGGACCCATCACCGCAATCATCGCTGTCGGCAACGCCAGGCAGGCGTCAGGTTCGAATGCCGGGCCGCACATTGCGTACAGACCGGCGCCGTAAGCTTTGCGCAAGACGACGGAAATTTTCGGCACATCTGCCGACGACATCGCCGATACCATCTTGGCTCCGGCGCGGATGATGCCCGCGCGCTCGACTTTAGTGCCGATCATGAATCCCGGAACGTCGACAAGGAAGAGCAACGGGATATTGAAAGCGTCGCAAAGCCACATGAATCGTGCGCCTTTGTCGGCGGAATCGACGAAGAGAACTCCACCTTTTACTTTCGGTTGATTAGCAAGGATGCCCACCGCTCGGCCGCCGATGCGCGCCAACCCAGTAATCAACTCGCCGGCAAACAGTTTTTTGATTTCGAAAAACGAGCCCTTATCGACAAGTCTTTCGATCACGCCGTGCACGTCGAAGGGCAGGTTTTCTTGTTTCGGAATGATCTCGTCAATCGTTTTTTCCAGAGCGGCCGCATCAACTGCCGGCACCGCGGGCGGCTGTTGATCGCAATTCGGCGGGAAAAAACGCAAGTAGTCCTTGCATAGCTCGATCGCTTCTTCTTCGGAGGAAACAAGCACGTCACCGCAACCACTGACGGTGCAGTGCATGCGAGCACCACCCATCTCCTCGAGCGTCACCTTTTCACCGATGACCATCTCGGCCATGCGCGGCGAGCCCAGGTACATTGACGCGCGTCCCTCGGTCATGATCACGATGTCGCAAAATGCCGGGATGTAAGCGCCGCCCGCCGCGGAAGGTCCGAAGAGCAAGCAGACTTGCGGAATGTATCCGGAAAGCTTGATTTGATTGTGAAAGATGCGACCGGCGCCGCGGCGCCCGGGAAACATTTCAATCTGGTCGGTAATACGTGCTCCAGCCGAATCCACGAGATAGAGCATCGGCACGCGCATCTTTTCAGCAGTTTCCTGAATGCGGATGATCTTCTCAACTGTCCGCCATCCCCAGGAGCCGGCTTTAACGGTAGAGTCGTTAGCCATGAAGCAAACCGTGCGGCCTTCTATCTGGCCGACGCCTGTGACTACACCGTCTGCAGGCAAGTCCTTTTCCACGCAATTAGCGAAGAGCGCATCTTCGAGTTCAAATCCGGGGTCGAATAGCAAGCGCAAGCGTTCGCGCACGAACAGCTTTTTCTCTTCCTTCAGCTTCTCGTGATATTTGGGGGCGCCGCCTTTCTTGATGGCTTCGGTCTTCTCCAGCAAATGGCGGGTCTTGTCATCAGTCGGCTTCAATTCGGTTACCATCCCATTATTTCCTTGCGCTGTCGTCGTTCGATTTGTCATTCTACCGAGTTAGCCGATAATCTTGGATATAAATCCTGTAACGGCGGGCGTGAGCCCACTATTTGAAGCCACCGCTCGCGCACAAATCATCCATGCTGCTCTGCCATTGGAAACTCAACAGGCGGGTTGCCACGAGCTGCTGCCACCATTTCGGCGCCCGCAAGCGATGGATGTGGCCAGCCGCCGGCAGCCCATGCCGTGCTTCCTCTAAATTGATGCTAGTTTTATCGCGCTTGGTCGGCGGTTTATAATTCGACGGTGAAAACGCGACGTGATTTTTTGAAAGTGCTATTTACTTGCCTGGCAGCAGGCGAGTATCCCCTCTCCATCCAAGCAGCGCAGGCAGCCACGGGCGAAGGCTCTCCGGAGAATGCACACGGCCAGGCCGGAAAAACGGCAGCGAAGCAGGCGAGTCAACCAGGGCGAACGCTAAACGTCTCGGAATGGTTCGGCGACGACTTCACCATAGGGCACCGCTTTCGCAACGGCGAGGTGCCGAAAGATTTCCCTCAACAGCCCGAACGCACTTTGGACTTCGTCATCGTGGGTGGTGGCATCGGCGGGCTCAGCGCGGCTCATTACCTGAAAGATCACAACGTTCTGCTACTCGAGCAATACAACCAGCTGGGCGGACAAGCACGCGGCGGATTCTACAAAAGCATCGGATTCAGCTATGGTGCCGCTTATGTAAGCAACGTAGACGGCATTTATGGAAAGCTTTACGAAGAGCTGGGAATCAAGCCTGAGAAATTGCCTGCCGGTGACAATACCTTTTTCTGGAACCAAAAGTGGTATCAGGGCATCACCGGTCCTGACAAAGACGCGCTCTATGAAAATTTCAAGCTGCTGATGGCGGCGATGTCGTCTACAAGAAAAACGTTGCCGGAGGCAGATACTCCTCAAGCAATGTCAGGTGAGGCACTGGAAAAGCTCGACTCGATACCGCTTGCGGCAACGTTGAAAAACTGCAGCCAGGAATTTCTCCAGTTGGTGGACAGCATATGCAAGGCATCGACCTGCGCCACTACCGCGAACATATCGGCGGCCGCAGGATATTACTTGCTTGAAGATCTGCGCAGCGACAACTACTGCTTCAAGGGCGGCAATCCGGCTATTTCAAGAGCGCTGGTTGAGAAAATCAACGCATCCGGCGGCGACCGCCTTCAACAGGGCACCTTCGTTTGGCAAATAAAGCTGAACGAAAACGGAGCGGATGTATTTTATACGAGCAAAGATGGACAAGCGCATCACGTCGCCTGTAAACATGTAATTGTCGCGACACCACACATGCTGTCATGGCGTTTGATAAGCAATCTCAATGACAGTATGAAGCTCGCTTTGATGCCGTTTCAATACGGCTCATACATGGTGGCAAACTTCTTGCTGACGAAAAAAATCTTCAAAGGCGCTTACGACAACTTCGTAAATACCAGCCATAATTTCGCTGACTTCGTGATTTCCGAAACGCCATATGAAATTGCCGGCAAGCAATTCGACAATGCCTCGGTGTTAACCGTATATCAACCATGGGAGCCGGGCACTGCCGGTCGCCCGCTTTTACTGCAAGGAGAGAGGCAAGCACTGGCCAAAGTGGTGAACGATGATCTCAGTCAACTAATCGAACACCTGGATGATCATCTATACGAAATCGTGCTCAGTCGATGGGGCCACGCCATGGCAGTGCCGAGTACCGGCTACTACTCACGTCTGCGAAAAATTTATGCCGCTTACGACGGACCGTACTCGTTGGCTCATTGCAGTACACAAGGAATTCCGTGCGCCGAGGCAGCGATTCGCGCCGGGAAATTCGCCGCCGAGCGCGCAAGATCAATGAGCACGAAAACGAGCATGGTCGTTCCTCTGACGATAAATAAATCCAGCGGCTAACGCCGGCAACGTTTCCACAAATTCTTGCTTAGCCGGCAACTTCCGAACATAATCGCGAGCAGCCCGATTATCCACCAGGTAATCGATGGGTGATACTCGGACAAATGATGTTTGGCGACGACCAAGGGTGGGGGAAACAAACCATCATCGATATAACGAATAGCTTGCAAAAACACGCCAATGCCAAAATTGAACGCACCAAAGACAAACCAGGGCCAACTGAATCTCCAATGATAGAAGAGAGGCACAAATCCGAGCAACAACAACGCGTCCGGGATATAAATGACGTTGGAACCCGGCTTGATCACAAAACTGGCAATGATGCCTGCCACCCAGACGACGCAAGACCCGATGCCTGAAATTAATGCGGCGCGCGCCGGCACCAGCGTCTGGGCGGCCAAAATCGGCAAAACGAGAGCCAGCAGTAACACGACTTCCGGCACAACCATCAATTCATGCGTATGCGGAATCTTGCTGTAGAAAAACCAGGCTGCTAAAAGCGTGATACCGAGAGCGGTGCTGAAAGCGATCACAATCTTGCGCCGCTGCTCCATTTCAGCGCCCCAACTGTTGCTCGCGTGGTGCAGGCGGTTTCCCCTTCTTGCATTGCAGCACCTGCTGAATGGTATTGATGGCTTTGACGACATCCTTGGGCACCTGATTCTTGTCCCTCAAGTTGGCTGCCACCACTTCGGCAAATCCGATTTTATCGAAATTGCCCAGACCACGCGCGCGCCATAAACGATTCAAGATCACCGTCCGCCTTTGTCCGGCCGGAAATTCTTTGCTCGAAACATAACCGGGAGCTCCCGCTGTTTGCAGGAAATTATTCAATTGCTGAACGAGAATCTCAGTCTCAAGGGTGTCTTCGATCTCGCCGTCTTTCCAGATATGCAGGCGATCGTTCTCACGCAACGCTTCGGCAGCAACGTCGACTTCCTCACCTGCATCGGCATCCGTAAATAAGACAATCGGCAGCTCGACGACATCGCGAAGCTCGAAATATTTGCGCGCCACCTGTTTGCCACCGCCGGCGGAGACGAGCATCACTCCCATTGCCGAAAAATCGCAGCCCAGCAAATACGCGAAGTGAGGCAGAAGTATCGACTCCGTTTCTCCCTCGACCAACAACAATAGGTTGGGCAAAAACCCGCCGGGCAGCTCGCCGCGATACTTCGCCAGAGCCGGCTCGAAAAGTTGTTTTGCTTTGAGGAAGCCGTCGGCATCCAGAGGTAATGGCGACAAGCCTTTAAGCTGGGTGACCAGAAACTCGCTGCGCGCATCCCCTGTCCATGGTCCGTTGGTCATCAGAATGCTCCAGTCCGGAATGGCGCGGCGCGCGTGTTGCAGCCAAAGCTGTTGCGCGGAGGAAAGCGAGAGTTTCGCTGCCAGCTCGGAAATTGCCGGGTCATCCACCTGTCGCGGAAACATGCGACTCATTTCTTTGACATTGCTGTCCGTCGGAACGCTCACCTTCCACGAATCGAAAGCAATTAAGCTGAAGCGCGCGATATCGGCAAGGGCCAACACGACATTGAGCAGAACCCCTGCCGACTGAAATTCGGGATAAGCACCCTTATCTCCATTCGCTCCGTAAATCGATGAAAACAAATAGTCCTGATACGGCAGCGGCAGCGCGGGTAAATCCCGCACTTTTAGAAGTTGGTCGCCTACTTGTTTTCTGACCAGTCCTTGCAGGCGCTCAAAACGAGCGGCAGGATCCTCGAAAATCAGGCAGCGTTGCAGGCATGCCCAAATTTGTTCGCTGCTGGGGCGGGTAATGTTAAAAGGCTTTTCAGGCACCCTATGACCATTTCAGATGACTAAGGCGATTCATCGTACCATGAACGTAATAAGCTCTTGCTTTCTGCTAAAAAATCAGTAGAGTAGAGTTATGTCTCGTTAAGTGCCTAGCCAACAGCTCGCCCGATCACCTCCGTTTGCCGGAGGGCGGTAGCAGCCGTTGGTTTTTTGTTCCCAATTTTTCCAGATTGGGCGCAATTTTTTGGTCCCTCGGCCTGGCCAAGTGCATGGACTGAGCCGAGTATTAGTTGAGGTTAGTCATGAACTCGTTAGAAAACAATATCAATATCGATCGTGACGTCGGCGTAGTGCCCGACGTCAGCATCGAGCAACCCACCGTCGACTCTTTGGCGATGATAAGCGAAGGCGCGGTAAGCGCGGAAGTCCCGCGTGCCCATGCCGATGAAGTGATCATCAAAGGCTCGACCTGGGCAGCCATCTGGCATATGTCCTGGCCGCTGTTCATCAACATGATCACGATAGCTGTCGCCAGCTTCTTCGACACATATGTTGCCGGACGACTCGGCTCATCAGCCCAAGCAGCCATCGGGCTGTGCGGTCAGATCTGGTTTTTCATGGTACTGCTGGCAGTGGCATTGTCGGCAGGCACCAACGCCCTGGTCAGCCGCTTCTGGGGTGAAGGCGATGTCGAGAAAACTACACAGGCAGCCAGGCAATCCATTTTGTTTGCCGTCATCTTCGGCGCGGTCTCTGCCGGCGTTGGACTGCTCGTATGCCGTCCGTTGCTGCAACTATTGGGCGCATCGCCTGAAGTGCAGCGCTTAGGCTGGGATTTCTTGAAGTTCGATCTGTGCGCCCAGTTGCCGTTCACTCTCCTCTGGGTGACCAACTCAATCTTCAGAGCGAAGGGTAATGCGCGCGTGCCGATGGTAATCATGGGACTGATCACGCTGCAAGTGATTGTGCTCGACTATTGTCTTTGCTTAGGACCATTGCACGTCGGTATTTCCGGCATCGGCATGTCGTGGGGCATCGCCAGCATTCTGGGCGTCCTTTTGTCGTTCAAACTTTTGAGACGTTCCGAACTTGCTGAGTGCCTTAATTTACGGCTGATGCTGAAGGAAACATCCTGGGAGTGGTTCCACCGCTTGATGAAAATCGGCATCCCAGCGTGCGTTCAAGATCTCTCTTGGGTCGGAGGCAACTTCGTTCTCTTCCTGATCTTCGCGCACACGTCTGATCCCACCGCCTGCCAGGCGTCATGGGCTGTCGGATTGCGCCTTGAAGAAACGCTGGGCGGATTCCCAATCTACGCGCTCAGCATGGCATTGGGCACGATCGTCGGACAAAACCTCGGAGCCAAACAACCAGACCGCGCCGAGAGAATCGGCTGGCAGGTAATGACTCTAGGCATCGCAATCAACACGGTGGTGGCACTGGTGCTCGTATTGGGTGCCAATCAGCTCGCCCACCTGATGAGCAGCGATCCAAAGGTGATCGTGTACTCCGTGCAATACCTGCAGGTCGTCGGTATGTGCGAACCATTCGTGGCCATCTGGTTGATCTTGATGGGCGCGATGAACGGCGCGGGCTACACCCGCTGGCCGATGTGGGCCACGATCACCGGTTTGACATTAATCAGACTGCCACTGTCGTGGTTGCTGACTGTCACTCTGGGCTGGGGTCCGATCGGCACGTGGACAGCCATCTCGCTGACTTGCGCGTTTGTCGGAATCATCTTCATCTGGCGCTTCAACACCGGCGTCTGGAAGCAGCAGCAGGTCTAGTGCAGGCAACAAGCCGGCGCTCCAACACCGAAAAGCCACTGGCGCTCCCGCGCCGGTGGCTTTTTTTCGTTCCGTTCACCTGGTTCGCCCGGAAAAACTGCCGTTGCCACGTCATAGATTACTTAGCTGGCGAATCGGCGTTTCCTTGATTGAGCTCGACGGCTCTGCCGTCGGGATCGCAAACCAGAGCCGCCCGCCCCCACGGCATATCTCGCGGCTGCCAAACGACTTGCGCACCTAACTTGATGGCAATCGAGAACGCTTCATCCACGTCATCCAAATATAAGCCGATCTGAGTGGCACCGGACTCTCGTCTGGGGATTGCGTAGGCTCCCTCACCTTCGAACACGGCAAAGTGCGTGCCACCAAAATGACAGGCGTAATGAAGCGGACCCTCCTCATGCTGCTCCTCATCCAAAGGCAGCCCGAGCGCGCGATAGAACTCCACAGTCGGCTTTAGCCGGTTGGTCCAAAGTATGATGGCGCTCACTGATATCGCTTTCACGATTGCTTGGCTACACTATTTAATGGCAGGAAAGTCTCTGGAAAATGGCGGCTGTTTAAGATAATCGGCCGCCGACCACTTCCAAAATTGCGAGACGTTGGGGTATGTGTAGATGACCTTATTGACGTACGTCCCATTTACCTTTTGCAATTTGCGGACGTAGATGTTGCAGACAACGCTCTGGTGATCGTCAAGTTTTAACGGACCCATCGGGCTATCAGGAAGCTTGACCGCTTTAGCCGCTGCCATCAGTTTGTCGTGATCCGTAAGCGCGGCTTTATCGCTGTTCAACGCGCTGTACATCCACATGGCATTGGTATAACCAGCGGCACTATAGAATCCCGGCGTCTGATGATATTTGGCTTGATATGCAGCAACGAATTTCTTGGTAGCGGGAAGATCCAGCGTCGAGCAATAGGGTCCGACGCTGATAGCTCCTTCAGCGTCCTCAGCGGCCGCGCCCAGGTTTTGCTCATCGAACGTGTTCATTGAGCCGATAAGCGGAAACTTGAGACCGGATAGATGATATTGGCGCAGAAATGGTGCCGTCGACACGCCTTGCACTGAAACGAACAGTGCATTGGCATCCTTGTGCATCTCTTTGAAGATCGATTCGAAGTCCCTCGCTTCCAGCCCGGCCCACAATCTCTGGACTACTTTGCCGCCGGAATCCTCGAACACCTTTTGAAATCCGCCAATAAGCTCATATCCGTATAGAAAATCGGGGCCAAGAGTTATCACTTTCTTGTATCCGAGCGTCTTCGCGGCATAATCACCCATCGGCATCGCCCGTTGGCTCGCGCTTGGACCGCTTCGAATCACCCATGCATGCTGATTGCGTTGCGTGAGATTATCTGCACCTGCCACGGCGACGACGGTGGGAATCTTGTACTGATCGGCAAGCGCAGCGATCTGGTTGACGACCGTTGAAAAATAGATGCCGCCAACCATGGCAACTTTGTCTTGCTCAGCAAGCTTTTTGAACTTAATCTTGCCCTTCGGCGGGTTGCTTTCGTCGTCCTCAACAATCAACTGAATCTTCTTACCGTGCACGCTGTGCTTGACTTGATCAAGGAACAGCTCCATCCCGTTGATCATTTCCTTGTTATCGTCAGAAGATGGACCAGTCAAAGAAGCCAATGCCCCAATCTTCACTACATTTGCCTCGGCAGTGCTTGCGCCTGCGGGATTGGATTCTGCCAACAACGGTTGACTAGAAATTCCGAACAAGATGCCAACAGAAACGACAATTGACTCTGATATGCGTAATGATCGCGATGAACGGACAAGCATTCGCCAAGTTCTCCGTGGATTGCAGTCGGTGCCGAACAGTCTATCATCCAAGTATGTATCCGAAGAAGTCACGAATTGAGCGGATCGAATGTCGCAGCCGTCCTCAGCTCTTCGTCGAATGAAACAGTTCGACAAACTTGGTTGAGCACGCGGCGAACTCGTGAGAGGGCATGCATCGGAAAAACATTGTCGTACTCTTGCGACTCAGCCAGATTCGGCATGAACGGATACGTTCCCTCCGCGTCGTAGGGATCTCTTTCCCAGCCTTTGATCTTGCCCGCGTCATCGACGTTTTTTTTGTCTTTGATCAGTTTGTCCATGACAAACGCCTCGCGCACACCGGTAAATCCCAGTTCGATGCATTGCACTTTGACGACATAGCTAAATTCAGCAAAGAGAAACGTGAGGGATCCAATATAAACAACACCGCGGTTTGGCTGAAGCATCTTGAAGATTGTCTCTATGCAATCAAAGCCGCCGACCTTATTCACTTCCGCCGAGATAAGTCCGGCACCTGATTGATTCGCCAGATTGCGATAGACAAATCGAATTTTGTCGATAGCGCTCAGTGAAACAGCAATTTCAGGCGGCTTGTCGAAATACTCGACGGACAAGACGGCCGACAATTGTTTGATGTCATCGGCGTACACATGCATGTACGGCTTCTTTTCGACGAGTTGCCAGTCGGCATGATCGAATTTGATTGAGTCAATGTTAGGCATCAGGCAATTCTACTTGAACTTTTAATCCGCAGAATTTGAACTTATTTGCACTTGGCTTCGTTTCTACATTTAGAGTGTGACAAAGCGGAGGACCTCATATGCCCCAAGACAAAGAGCCGCTGGAAAGCCGGCTCAAATACCGACTGCCAAAAATTCGCCTGTGCCTGGTCAACGAGCGCCACCCCTACGATATGTACGTGGTGCGCACACCAATGGACGCAGCATTTCTTTTAGATCCGCTTCGCCACCGCGCAGAGGAGCACTTCGTAAGTTTGCATCTGAATGCCAAACACGAGGTGATTGGACTACACGAGGTCTCACACGGGACGTTGAACAGCAGCCTGGTACATCCGCGGGAAGTGTTCAAAGCTGCACTGTTGGCCAACACTCACGCCATTATCGTCTGCCACAACCATCCGTCAGGTTCAAGCTTGTCGGCGACGCAAGAAGACGTTGACGTCACACAACAGCTTCTGGGCGCAGGCAAGGTAATCGGCATCCCAGTGCTCGATCACCTGATAGTGGGCCCGGTGAATGAGGTATTCAGCATCCGCGAACATCACCCACTGATTTGGGGGGACGCCTGACACCCATCCTGACAACAGTGATCATTAGTTACAACTGAAGCAAAAACGGCGCGGGCGCGGCATTGCGTGTGCTATCGTGGGCAATGCTCACATGGAGTAGCGCGGGCGTCCAGCCCGCTCGTCTCATTCCCAGGAGCACCGGCGGCGCGCCCGCCGCCCTTATCGGATCCCTAGCTGAGATGTCTGTAAGAAGAGCTTCAGTAAGCGTGCGCGTCGGTGACAAGCTCATCGGCGGTTCGGCGCCCGTCCTCGTCCAATCAATGACCAACACGGCCACTGAAGATGCCGACTCCACGGCGCA
>DATNQY010000223.1:0-4765 GCA_036703785.1 Candidatus Obscuribacterales bacterium | reverse complement strand
CGATGGAATCGATTCACGATTTCGACATGGGATTGGGCCCGCAATTCAAGCTCTCCTTCAGCCCAGTCAATCATGTTGGTTTTCACGGCGGCATCTACTGGACGACGATCAAAAACGGTCAAGTGGAAACGGTAACAGACTGGAAGCCGTTCATTCACCATTAGCAACTCTGCCTTTCAGCACAGCAAACCCGCATCCTCAGCCGTTCTTCAAACACATGCGGAACAGCGAACACAGGTGATCGTCGAGCGCGGCGGTTGGTTGTAACGTAGAGGACTCCCCCATGAAACAAACACTGTCGTCCATTCCGCTGGCCGTAGGCATCGTAATGCTGAGCCAGCCGGTTTTTGCCCAATGTTGCAGCACGCCGACGGTCATTCCGAATGGCTGTGGGCAAGCAGTAACTCACGTAACTCAACCGGTGCTGATTCAACGCACCTGCAGCCAGCCTGCCGTCGTTGAGCGGCAGTGCCAGCAGCAAATAATGGTTCCGCGCGTGATTCAGCAGCAAGCAACGGTAGAGCGCAGCTGCCTGCAGCCGGCGCTCGTCCCGCAAACCTGCAATCAGACCGTCACGTACAATAAGTGCATCTCGGTGCCTCAAACCATCAACCGCACAGTCTACGATCAGTCTTGCGAGACCAAGACAATCTCGCTGCCTGCCGTCGTAAACAAAGTGGTCAAACAAATGGTAGAGGTGGATCGAATCGTTCCGGAATGCACTACCGTGCAAAGACAAATCACGGTACCGAAGTTGGTGCCGAGAACCGTTTCGGAACAGATCATGGTGCCGAAGATGGTGCAACAATCAGCTGTGATCCAGCGTACCTTCAATCGCCAGGTCATGGTCGAGAAAAAGTTCCAACAACCGATATTGATCAACAAAACGGTTGAAGAACCAGCGATCATCAATCGCACTTATGAACAGCCGATCACTATCCAGCGCACAATCCAGCAGCCGGCAATGATCGACCGTACCTTCACGCAACCGGTTCAGCTGGCGCCGACGTGCCCAAGCACAGTAGCGCCTTAGAAGCAGGTACAAGCGCCGCCGTCCTGTCGGCAACAGATCCCTAAGGGGTGGTGTATCGGCACCACCCCTTTTACCTCAACGACCGCTGCGAACACGTAGGCTTAGGGCGCTGTGCATTAGTGACGGCTCGGCAGAGGCGCGCACGCACGAAGGAAAATCACTCCTTTGCTTGCCTGCTAAGAGCGCTAGCGCTCTTAGCAGGCGACATTACGCTAGTTTCAGTGTTTGTTTCGTTGTGAGCGGTCGCTTACCAAGTTAGATCGTCTACAATGGATCTGGGAACCACGCCCAATCACACGGAGAATCAGATGAGCAGGCTCGAAAAAGGCGGAGCTCTGCTTGAGGCAATCGGTATCTCGGTGTCTAAACGCCGGATAGAGCTTGGTATGTCGCAAGAAGAGTTAGCTCGCAAGGCGGGCGTGCATCGCACTTATATCAGCGATGTCGAGCGTGGCGTGCGTAACGTGTCGATTCTCACGCTCGAGCGCATCGCCAATGCCATGGAAGTACCGCTAGGGGTGCTATTTATTTTCGGTGCGCCTCAGGTCGCGCCGACGGCGGCGTTGCGCAAGCAAAAGGCGTAGCTTATGCATAGCTGGCTCATGAATGCGCTCGGCAAAACCATCAAAGAACGACGCCTGCAGAAGGGCATGTCATTCACGCATCTTGCTCAAGTATCGGGGCTGAGCGGACAAGCAATCGCGCGCCTCGAGCGTGGGGGCAGCGATGTTGATGTCGCCTCGTTGGTTCAGCTGGCAGACGCGTTGGGCACTTCAACTGAATCGATAATTAGCGATGCCAGCGCTCGCGACTGGGAAAGACTGCTTCTTGTCGGTGTACGAAACGTCGGCGCCGAACTCGATGCCACGGATCGCCAAGTTCTGCGCACAGCAAGCGTCGAGCACGCACTGGCCATCCTGCGAACATGTCGCGTGGACTGCATAGTGGTGGCCGATGACTATCGCTTTAGTCTCGACCAACTTCTTAACTGCGGACTGAAGCACTCCCTTCAATGCAAAATAGTTTTGTTGTTGCAGTCAAATGAGCAGCAGCCGTACCCCGAGCACACACCGTCCTGTTCACCGGCGCATTTGACGGCAGTGGTCGAAGACGTGCTTGCGCGGACAACCCGCGGACAAGTGGCTTTGCTGCGGCGCAACCGTGCGCAGTTGACGATGTTGCGGCAGCAGTTGGTTGTACGACAGCAGCGATTGTTGGAGCAATGCAAAAAGACGTGCTTGCTCGGGCAAGAATTAACGCGAGAGCGCGAACTTATGCTCGCCAAGCTCGGCGAGATTAACGCGCACCTCACGGCAAATGCCGAACAGCGACCTGTGCATGAGCCCGCTTTGACCTCGAAAGAACAATCCGACAAGCTGGCTGCACTTGATCGCAAGATTAGAGAGGTTGGTGCGCGATGGTCCCAGAAGCGCCGCTTTATTGAACGGCGTCAGCTGCGACTATCGACTCTGTCTATTTCAGCGACCAGTCCTTAGTGATCAGCAAGCGCAGGCGCGGGCGATAGCGTACCAACGTGCCGATGATTGGTGTTCCACGCCAGCCTGGTTTGAACACTGTCACAACGCCGTCATTGGCGGTGGTGTCGTCGCTTATGACTTTGCCCTTCGCCGTGACAACGCGCAATTTCAAATTGCCGTACGGTTGCCCGGCTTGCGACAATCCGGTCAACAGCTCTACCGGTATGCGATGGCCAACGGTGCCGATGTCTACCGCTGTGAAATCGATCGTGAGCAACTTGCGGTGCAAGCTTTCCGGGCAGGACTGTTCTTCGGCAGTCGCATCGGCAGCAGGGACAAACTTCGCCGCATTCTGAGGCAGCAATGAATCGAGCGGCTGCCTGTCCTCACCGAGGCGTCCATAGCCGCCATGAACGGCCTGCGACAGCTTCAACATGGCATCACGTTTGGAGATGTAGAGACGGACGAGAATATCGGTGGAACCGTCAAAGTATTTTGCCGCATAGTGTTTCACGACACCGTCATCCACGTCCGGACAGACCACCGCCACCTCGCGCAGGCTCTTGCTACTTTTTAAATATGGTGTCGCGCGTAGTACCAACCTTCCGCCCATACTATGTGCGTATAGACGGCAATGCACGGGCGGGTTGAGCTCGCCTAGCGAGCTGACGCGACCCAAGATATCGTTGAAATGATCCTGCGTCCACTCGATTGTCGCCTCATCGGCAAAATATTGGGTGAACTTGCCCTTCGATGGCCATGAATAAAGAAGAACGGGACGCTCCGCAAAATAGGACAAGCGAGCGGCGCTGCGCAGCCCGCTTTCGAAGGTGCTCATATAGCCCGGGACGAACATGAACATTTCTTTGTCGGCCGTTACGCCGGCTGCATGCCCAAGCTGTGAAAACAACTTGTCCTGGCGCGCCGCATAAGTGTCTCCTGCCGTTAGCTCTACGCCGTCCGGACCCTCGCCATGATGCTGCGTTTCCTTCCACCCGATGTCGCCCATACAGCTTTTGAAGGGCTTGTTTTCCGTATTTCTGATCCGGCAATAGGCGACGCCGGTGAACAGTTCGTGCTTGCAAATGCCGCGATATTTGCGCTCGCACCCGAACTCCACTACGTCTTTATTATGCTTATCCTCGCGATTGCGATCGGTGACGAAATACACGGGAATGCGAATATATTTCGGCACCCGGTCGGTGGTATTTTGGGCAAAGCACGCTGGTAACAGGCAGAAAGCCACCAGCCAGGCCAGTACCACAGCCGGCAAAACGTGGGCGCACTTCATAGTGTCGAGATCCTCCGCATCAGGCAATATAGCAGAGTCTCGTCTGCTGAGCCACCGGGCGCCGGTTTTGCACGCCGGTTTTGCACGCCGGTTTTGCACGGATGGCCCGGCAGACCACGGTAGCGGCGGGCGAAAAGAAGGACGCATTGCGGCTTGCAGCGCAAGCACGCACTGCCGCCAAGCCCGCTTATGCCGTCGCCGTATTCTGTTTCTCGCGTCTGAAGCCTTCGGCAACACCTTTGACTGTCGCCACGTATTGGCGTACGTTGTTGCCGTCGGAAGACGGTGCGTAGATGTTCAAAATCTGACCCAGCGTGGTTGCTCCGCGCTTATGCACGTAGTTGTTGTCGATTAGATTAGCCCAGTCACGGGCACTTTCCGAGAAGGTGCTATAGCGGCGGAATGTGCCGTCGGTTTGGTGCGATTCAGGCGAGACGCCTTTGATGTTGCCCATACTATGGTTGTGGGCGCCGCGGCCTTTGGTGCCAAGCGAAGATTCCTCGAGGAAAAATCCGACGGCGGCGCCGGGATCTAGCTGATGCTGGACACAGGTGTCATACAGGTTTTGGGCGAAAGATTTGCCGTTGGTGGGATCGATTTCTTTTGCAGCCGGCGAGCCGGCTTTATCAAGAAACGCTTGTATCTGTTCGGCACTGCACGATGGACCCTTGTTCGGGTCGATAAGAATGCTCATATCGCCCGCCACCGGTGCAGGAATAGCACCGGGATTGATTTTGCCGTCAGGGTCGAATTCGCCGCGAGTGTAGCCGCCTTGCGGTCCGGCACCCGGACTTTCCAAGCCGTGGTAGTCGGCGCCTGGTCGGTAGCCACCTTCACCGCCGCCGCCGCCGCCGCCGCCTCCTCCGCCGCCGCCTCCGCCGCCACCGGGCTCGTAGCTCGCCGGAGAAGCGCCTGGAGTTTCGCTGTTATCGGCGACCTGACCGGGCTGCTGCGGCGGCTGGA
>DATNQY010000222.1:0-16037 GCA_036703785.1 Candidatus Obscuribacterales bacterium | reverse complement strand
AGCAGCGGCTTTCTCAGCAGCGGCCCGTTCAGCAGCAGCCTTTTCGGCAGCGGCTTTCTCCGCAGCGGCTTTCTCAGCAGCGGCTTTCTCAGCAGCGGCTTTCTCAGCAGCGGCTTTCTCAGCAGCGGCTTTCTCAGCAGCGGCCCGTTCAGCAGCAGCCTTTTCGGCAGCGGCTTTCTCCGCAGCAGCCGTTTCCGCTCGCACGGCACCGCCCTCGATTGCCTGTGCCCCCTCACGAGTGGCGGCATCTTCGCCTATGGCTGTTGCTGCTTTTGCCGCAGGCAGCCCAATGAGGAACCCGTCGAAAGCACCTTTGGCGGCCGATCCCAGTAAGCCACCGTTACTCAGGTCGTTGCCCTGAATAACCTTCTTGGCGGCCGGCTCCAGAACGGTTCCTCCCAGTGCACCAACCAGCGGCGTCGTTAAACCGTCAGAGAATATAACTGAAGCACCGGCTGCCGCCCAGAACCCGGCATCGATGCTGGCATCGGCCAGTCTCTCTTTTGATTCCTGATAGTTCTTCAGCGAATCACTGTATTGCTGTCCCAGTGCAGTTTGTTCTTCGATAGATAACGGTTTATTTTCAACCTGAGCTGACTGAAGCGCAGATGCGTTTAGCTGCACCGCTCTCTCGACGCCCTCCTTGGAAGCATCGATGTGAATGCCGCTAGCATCGGCAAGCTGTCCGACTCGTTGCCCATACTCATCTTTTCCGTCTCGAGCATTGCTCAGGTAACCGGCAAATTCGATAGCATCATGCGAGGGAACCTTCGAGAGAAAATCGTTGGCCAGGTTGCCGTGATATCTCTGTGCGTAAGCGTCGAGCGTCGCGGTAACATCTTTGTCACCACGCTTCTTCAACTCCGCCAACTCACCCTGGAAATCTCCCGCAGTTCCGCCGTCGCCTATGACGAAGGAACGAATTCTGTCGACGAGATCCGGCTTCCCGTTTTTGGCGACGACTTGATCCAGAACTTCTCGCTGCTCCGGAGACATCACGTTACGACGTACCTCCCGTTGAGATTCGGGCAGCGTAGCGATGTCTCCATATTTACCATAAAGCGATTGATGCAGCGCTCCCCCGTCTGCAGCGATCTGATAACCGAGCGGAACTTCACTGTTCTTGAGATAAGACTTCCAAGCTCCGTCCGACATAGCACCGCTAGTCGGGCCCAGCACCGCATTCTTCATCAACATGTTGAGTGAGAGATCCGCCGGCGCGGCTACGTAGGCTCGCCCCGCTTCTTGCAGATCGTAGATCTTCTTGAGCCGATCGCGCAGCGCCGGATCTTGCAAAAGTGCAGTGGCTTCGGATTTCTGTTGAGCCGCATCGCTGGATCCGGTCAGTACGCCCTGCGCAAATTTGTCCAACGGACCTAACGTCGGCGGCTGTCCCGTCTCGCCAACTTGACGGAGCAATGATTGACCAAGGATGGCGCCAGCCGCCGCGGAATCGCTAAATCCCTGCTGACCGTTTTGAAACACGCCATCGAGCTGCTTGCGAAATGCCTCGTCTGTTTTGTACTTGGCGGCATCTGCAGCCGACATATGCGCGACCGCCGCGGCAACGTTTTCCACCTTCCTAGAGTCACTCTTGTTGTCGTCCAGAACTTCGGACAAAGAACGCCTGATCGCCTGCGACTCCTCGTAAGACGGCGGCTGTTGCCGGCCTTCCCCAGCTGTTGTTTTCGCATCGACGAGCTTCAGGATTCGCTCCTGCTCTTGCGGAGTCGCGTAAGTTTTGAGCGACTCTTGTAATTCGCTTCTGAATTCATCGCGCGTTTTAGGATTGGTAAGCAGATCATAGTCTTGTCTCGAGAGGTTCTCGACCTTGGACATCAGTCCGTCTGTTGTGTGCCCGCTACCAATCAATCCGAATACGTGACCTTCACTATGCTGTTGTGCAAGATCAGATATAAGCGTATTGCGTCCATGCTCCAATCCGTCTTCGGAGATCGCAGTCTGCCGCTCGTTACCGCCGGCCTTGAGCGCCTGGTCAATCTTTGAAAAATATTGCTTGGCGGCCTTTTCCACGTTGGTCATTTGTTGCTCTGACTTGTCGGTGCGAGTCAGTTCACGACCGAGTGTATATTCCTCGCGCTCTTTGGGAGTCGCATGCTTCACCGCTATGTCCAAGCCGGCATCGTTGTCCAAGAAGCCGAACAGAATATTTTTGTTTCCAGAGGCAATCGTGGCGAGAGAAACATGTCCTTCGCTCAACAAGTCTTTGGCAATTTGGGCTTGCGTTTGATTGGCACCGGCTACAAAGGTGGAGTCGAACTTTTGTTTGAATGCAGGATCGGCAGATAGTTTAGCTCGTGCTTCTGAAGCCGCAGGGGTGTCTCCTCCAACTACATCGGCAAACATTTTGAGATCCCGAGCATCCAGGGATTTCCGCGCCATAGTTTCCACATCAGCAGCGGTTCTGGACTTGACGCCTTTGCTTACTTCCGCAGACAGCGCCAGCGAACGATCCTGCTCTGAAAGTCCTTTGGCTTGCTGCACCGCCTGATCGAAAGGCACTTTATATCGTTCGGCAAAGTCTTTCTTCATCGCACTAAACTCGTCATCATTCATAGTGAGCAGCGTCGCGCGCAACAGAGCACCGCCCTTGCTGGGATTTTCTTTGGCCGTTTCGAGCGCGACCCGCACATTGCCCGCCTCGTTGGTTTTCCCATCCTGGCGATCCATCATCGACTCGATGGTTCTGTAGGTGACGCCATCGCCCAGTTTCTTCAGCAGCGAAGAACGCAACGGCGCTCCGTGATCCTTCGCGTACATGCGTTCGAGTTCGGCGCGGTCGGAGGCGCTTGTGGCATTTAAAATACGCTCGATGGCACTGCCGTCTGCTCCAAACCACGACCCATTGATCGCTTTATTCAATGATTCATACGTTTGCGCCACCGTGTCCGATTTGGATCCGGTGAGCGTCAGACCGGGCAGACTGCTGTCGGCATTGGCAGACTTGACCTGGGGCTCGATGCGTCCCTTTTGCGTACCTTCGTCCGTTAGCTTCGTCCGACTGGCGTTCGCGAGATCGTCGTTGGCGTCAATAGCCGTTCTCTTCGAGCCTGCAAGAACGTCAGCCTTGGATTCGAGTGCCGAGGTCATCCGAGTTACTCCTTTAGTAAATTCAGAAACATGGTTGCTGCGGGTGCATCGCAGATGGGGTGAGCGTATCTATCCGCGGCAACGGGAAATTGGACACTGTAGCCGGTTTGCGCTACGTCCTGACTGCAAACGACCAATTGGTTGGGCTTTACGGGGGTTGGCGTCGCTCGCCATAATTCAGGGAGCTTGCACGGTGCAGACAGATATCAACAGTTGAACCGGCCCTAATCTATTAACTGGCGCCAACGCGCCGCCGGCAGGTTTCGTTTAACATCCCAAGGGTCAAAGGAGTCTCCGCATGCGACATCTCCTGGCGCAAATCAGCCAGCAACTACTGCAGCGCCAGTCTGAAGGGCGGTTGAGGCAGTTGAGAAACATCATGCCGGGCACGGGCGCGCAGATTCTCGTGGACCGTCGCCCGCTGATTAATTTCGCTTCCAATGATTATCTTGGACTTTCCAATCATCCGGCCCTTTCGCAACGCTCGATCGAATTTACCCAGCGCTACGGCACGGGCAGCACGGGTTCGCGTTTGATCTGCGGCAATATGGAGCCGTACGAATATATCGAGCGCAAGCTTGCCAGCCTGAAAGGCACGGAAGCTGCGCTGATTCTGCCGAGTGGTTTTCAAACCAATCTCACCGTGCTCGACGCGCTGTGCGGTGGTGAATCACTTTTGGCATGCGACCGTTTGAGCCACAACAGCATTTTGCGAGGCGCCCAAACAAGCGGCGCGCGTTGGACGCGCTATGAACACAACGACTTCACCGACCTCGATGAACGGCTGGTGGACCAGACGGGACGATACAAAACGAAGTGGATCGCTACTGAGTCGGTATTCAGCATGGACGGCGATGTTGTCGATCTGCCATCGTTGCAGAAAGTTGCCACCGCGCATGATGCCGCCATTTACCTCGACGAGGCACATGCGACGGGCGTCATGGGTAGCTACGGTATGGGATTTGCCGCCGGGAAAGCGGGTGTTACCGTGGCGATGGGAACGTTCAGCAAAGCTGCCGGAAGCTTCGGCGGTTACATCGCTTGCTCGCAAAAAATCAAAGATTACTTGATCAACTTCTGTGGTGGCATAATCTTCTCCACCGCACTTCCGCCGCCTGTCTTGGGTGCAATCGACGCCGCACTCGACTTGATTCCCACCATGGAGAAACAAAGACAGCTGCTGTTGTCGAATGCAGAACATCTGCGCACCAAATTGCACAAGCTGGGAATCGACACGGGCAATTCTGCCAGCCAAATTATTCCCATCATCGTGGGCGACGACAATGCCGCCCTCAATCTCTCTCAACATCTGCAAGACGGCGGCATATTTGCGCCGGCAATTCGTCCGCCTACCGTACCGGACGGCACCGCTCGGGTGCGTTTGTCATTGACTGTGCACCACACGAGCGAACATCTTGAGCGCATCGTGAATTTAATGCGGAGCTGGAATGCGCACTGAGGTAATCCTTCAACACGGCTGGGCTTTTGATTCAAGAGCGTGGTGGCAATGGCTCGCGCCGTTGCACGCTGCCGGTGCCGATGTCTTGCTGGGCGAACGTGGCTATTTCGGCGGCACGCCGTTTAGTCCGCGATTCTCGTCCGACGCACATTTGCGCGTCATCGTCGCGCATTCTCTCGGACTGCACATGCTCGACGATGATTGTCTGCGCGATGCGGACGTAATTCTGTCTATCGGCGGCTTCCTCCAATTTCATCCCGACCAACCGCTGGATCGGAAACGCTCGCAGCGGGTGATGCGGATGATGCTGGAGAAGTTTCGCGTGGCACCATATGAGGTGCTGCAACAGTTTCTTGCCAACAGCTATTATCCTACGAGCGAAACGATGCCTGTTTCATATCCGCACAGCCATCTGGATGTGGACAAGCTGTTTGATGATTTGAAATTTCTCGACGGCACTGTACTTAATCCGGAATTATTGCGCGGCAAGCAGTTGATCGTTGTGCATGGCGCTCACGACAAAATTGTGCCCGTCACCGCAGCAGCGGCGATGATGGAAGCGCTGCCGGAAAGTGCTTTCTACCTGTTCACCGAGGGCGGACATGCGCTGTCTCTGACGCATGCGTCGGAATGCTTGCATTTGCTCAGTAATATATTCAACCGCAGCCGGCTTTCGCCCGCCGCTACCATGTTGGAGAATTGAAAGGAAACCGTCCATGTCGACGCAACAGATAGCTAGAAATTTTGGCCGGTCGGCGTCTCATTACGATGCTCATGCGCAAGTGCAATTTCAATGCGCGTCGAAGTTGCTTGCGTACATGGAAGCCAATACACGCGACCTCGTCGACGGCGCGGTTCTCGAAGTAGGATGTGGAACCGGCATCGTCAGCCGCGGCATTGCAGAGCTGTTTCCAGACAGAGCGCTCGAGATCACGGACATCTGCGATGAAATGGTGGCACGCTGCAAAATGCGTCTAGAGGCGAGTGGTGTTGTTCCGTGGAGCGCAGGTGTCCCGCCTGCGGAAGCGGGTTTGCGCCCGCATGTAAGGTACTCGACGGTAAACATCCAATCCTTCCAGCCCGACACCCGACACGCCATGGTCGTCGCCGCGTTCGTGCTTCAGTGGGTAGAGCAACTGAGCACCGCTCTGACGAATGTCGAAACCGCTCTGAAGCCTGGCGGAAAATTATTCTTCTCCGTGCCCACCGACGGCAGCTTTCCCGAATGGAAAACAATTTGCAAGCGCGCCGGCGTGGCGTATACCGGCAATGCATTGCCGGGCGTCGCGGAGTTCCGCTCATTCGCGGCGGATGCAGGACTGCGCTTGAGTGTCTACGAAGAAACATTCCCCGTGCATCATCAGTCGTTACAACAGTTTTTGATTAGCCTGAAGTCGATAGGGGCTGGAACCTCACTCTCCCCGGCGAGACTGACGATAGCTGAAACGAAGCGGCTTCTGGCATCAGCTCGCAGTTCACATCCGCATTCTTTTACTGCCACGTACAAAGTCTTATTCGGTCACTTTTCAAAACCATGATGATTGAGTTTCCCAAAGCGTTTTTTGTGACAGGCACCGATACAGGCATAGGGAAAACTTTTGTCTCGGCAGTTTTGCTCAAGGCGACGGGCGGTTCATATTGGAAGCCGATACAGTCGGGAACGCTGGAGCAAACGGACACCGAGTGGGTGAAAGAAATGACGCGCCTGCCGTCCGACCACTTTTTCGACGAGACGTACAAACTCACCCAGCCGCTTTCGCCGCATGCTTCCGCGAAGATTGACGGCACGCGCATCGACATGAATGCGTTCAAATTGCCCGCGTGCGACTTTGCGCCACTAATCGTCGAGGGGGCAGGCGGACTTATGGTGCCGCTCAACGAAGACGCATTCATCCTGGACTTGATCGAGCAGTTGAATTTGCCGGTGGTTGTCGTCGCACGCAGCACGTTAGGAACAATCAATCACACAACGCTGACCCTGAATGCCTTGCGCGCGCGCAAGCTTTCAATACTAGGCGTCGTCCTCAACGGCGAGCCAAACGAAGGCAACAAGCAAGCAATCGAAGAATACGGCAAAGCGCCTGTGATTGCTTGCGTCCCGCCGATGGGAGCACCTACGCCGGAGACGATTGACAAGACGGTTGATTATTTTAAGAGCGGCACACGTGCCGCCGCTACGGTAAAGGCGCGCTAAGGTGAACGAAACATATCCCATTTGGCACCCGTTCACGCAGATGAAAACCGCGGGCATGCCACTGCGCGTGGTGCGCGGCGAAGGCGCACTTCTTCATCTCGACGATGGCCGCAAAATTATCGACTGCATTTCGAGCTGGTGGGTAACGCTCCACGGACACGGCAACAAACAAATTGCCGATGCGATTCACGAGCAGGCGCAGCAACTTGAGCAGGTAATCTTCGCGGGATTCACACATGAACCCGCGGAACAGCTCGCCAAAGGACTGCTGGAGCTGCTGCCGAGAAGCCTCACGCGCGTGTTCTTCTCAGACAACGGATCAACCAGCGTCGAAGTGGCGCTGAAGATGGCGTTCCAATATTGGCGAAACGTCGGTGAGCCGCAACGCACGCGTTTCATCGGATTCGAAGGCGGCTACCACGGCGACACCATGGGAGCCATGTCCGCCGGCGGCAGCTCATCGTTCTGGCAGCACTTCCGCAAATTGATGTTTGACATTGACGTGGTTCCATTTCCCGAAACCTGGGATGGCGACCCGGACGTCGAGGCGAAGGAAGCTGCGTCGATAAACGCATTGCGCAAGTTGTTAACGCTCGACGGTAGCGGCGGGCTCCAGCCCGCTGCCAACGGTACCGGCGGGCTTCAGCCCGCTTTCGCCGGCATCATCATCGAGCCACTCATCCAGGGCGCCGCTGGCATGCGCATGTGCCGACCCGAATTCTTGCGCAAACTCCGCGCGGTCGCCGACGAGTTTTCGGTTCTCCTCATTTTCGACGAGGTTATGACCGGCTTCGGTCGCACCGGTGATTGGTTTGCCTCAACGAAGGCCGACGTTTCACCAGACATCATCTGCCTTTCCAAAGGAATTACCGGCGGATTCTTGCCGCTCTCGGTAACCGTTTGCGCCGAGCGCATCTATGATGCATTTCTCTCCGACAAACTGGAACACGCTTTGTTTCACAGCCATTCATATACTGCCAATCCCATTGCCTGCGCTGCGGCCAATGCGTCCATGAAATTGCTAATAGAGACTCAATCTCGGTTCCGCGACATGGAAGCGACCCACCGCCGACTTACGCAAAAGCATTTGTCTGACTCACCACTGCTGACGCACTTTCGCTTCTGCGGAACCATTGCCGCCTTCGATCTGGCAGAAGGACAAGCCAACTATTATTCAGAGCTTCCGGCGAAACTGCGGTCGAAGTTTATCGAACAGAACTTGCTGTTGCGCCCGCTCGGCAACACCATTTACCTGCTGCCACCATATTGCATCGACGCCGACACGCTCGATTCCGTCTACGCCACTATTCGCCGGACGGTTGACGAAGGTGTGTCCTCCACGAAAATTGGTACCGGCGGGCGGCAGTCCGCTTTGTCATGAAAATAACAGCCAGCCCGCCGTTTATCCTGTAGGATAATGCCAACCCAGCCTAAGTTTATCCATGCGGCTACATTTGTTTCTATCCGTGGCTTTGATGGCAACCTGCGCCTTTCCATCTATCGCAGGGCCGATATTCGACCAGGCGACGGAAGCGTTCAACGCCGGGCAGTACGATAAAGCTGCCGGTCTGTACGAACAGGACTTGCGGCTGAATCCGCAAGACCCGATGACGCATTATTACTTCGCCGTGTCGCTGCACTGCCTGGGAAGAACCGCTGAGGCGACGCGCGAGTACAACTGGATTTTGCTCAACACGCTCGATCCCGAATTGATCAGGCGCGCCCAACTCGGACTGCAGGCGTTGGTGAAACAGTCACCAATGCTGCCGTCGGTAGCCGCCAGCATGCCAGGCGCCGTCCGGCCGGCGGGTGCAATACCACTTGGTGCCTTCGGTCAGTCCTATCCGTTCGGTCCGGCACCTGTCGGAACTCCCCCTCCCTCTCTGCCGGCGGGCACGGTCCCGTCTCCGCAGTCCGGTAGCCTGCGCTCTTCTGCTAGTTCGGCTACGGAAGCCGGCAGCCCGCATCCGGCCTCCTCGTCCTCCGTACCGGCGGGCGGAAGCCCGCTGTCCCAGGCTCCCACAGAACACCTCGACACCTCCAGTCCCAAACCACTCGCCAAAGAGCGAGACTCGGGTCGACGCGCCGAAGTCCGCCCGACAATCGGTGCCACCGGCCACATGCGCATCGTCGATTGCTACACGATCTGGTGCGGGTGGTGCCACAAGTTCGAGCCACTATTCAAGCAAGCCCAGACGAAATACAAGGGGAAGATCACCTTCGAACGCATCGACGCCGAAGCCGCCGGCACTGAGGATTTCGTAAAGACATACAAAGTTCATTCCTATCCGACAATCCTCTTCTTTGACGCCGAGGGGCATCTGCTGACCCGCATTGAAGGTGCACCGCAGACCTTCCCCGACTTCGATAAGTTCATCACGCACTACTTCCCTACCGTGCACTGAGGCCGCTCTAAGGAAGCATTGGCAGTAGCAAATTACGATATACAGGCGGAGCGAATCTCCGCCTCACAGAGACGCAGGAGCCAAGCTGATGACAAGCGGAACGGTTGTAGAAGAGTCCAAGGCAATTGTGCCGGCGGGCGGAAGCCCGCTTTCGGAGCAGCACACAGCGATCCGCACCGATTGGTCTAAACAAGAAATCGCCGACATCTATCACATGCCGCTGATGGAGCTTATCTATCGCGCCGCCACCGTTCATCGCGCGTTCCATAAGGCGGACGAAGTACAGCAATGCACATTGCTGTCGATCAAGACCGGCGGTTGCCCCGAAGACTGTGGTTACTGCCCACAATCCGCGCACTATGACACTGGCGTAAAAGCGGAGAAGTTGCTCGACACCAATGCGGTAGTCACCGCGGCGCGGCTTGCCAAAGAAGGCGGAAGCACGCGCTTTTGCATGGGCGCCGCCTGGCGCGAGGTTAACGACAATACGCAATTCAATCGCGTGGTCGATATGGTGTCACAAGTCAGTGAACTCGGAATGGAAGTTTGCGTCACGCTCGGCATGTTGAACGCGGACCAGGCACAACGCCTCAAGGAAGCCGGACTCACCGCTTACAATCACAATCTCGACACCGGCGAGCAGTACTACGACAAAATCATCACCACTCGCACGTATAACGATCGACTCAACACTTTGAAAAACGTTCGCAATGCAGGACTGAACGTTTGTTGCGGCGGCATCGTCGGCATGGGCGAAACGGCGGACGACCGCATCGATCTTTTGCACACGCTGTCAACCCTGCCTGAACATCCCGAGTCGGTTCCTGTGAACGCATTGGTGGCAGTCGAAGGAACGCCCTTGGCAGAGCAAAACCCAGTAGAAATTTGGGAGATGCTGCGCATGATTGCTACGGCGCGCGTCACAATGCCGCGTGCACGCGTTCGTCTTTCCGCAGGCAGAGTCAGCATGTCGCAGGCAGAACAAGCGCTCTGCTTCCTCGCGGGCGCCAACTCGATCTTTACCGGTGAAAAGCTTTTGACCACAAGCAACTGCGACTTCGACGAAGACGCGCAGATGTTCCAGGCACTCGGATTGAAAACAATGCCGATGGAACGCTAACTGGGCGAAGCATCCCACAGCGTGTCCTTGGACCAATCACCACATGAACTGTTTGCTGCGCGCCGATAAATGACCTTAGAGCTGCCACAATGGTTACGTTGGGAGCTATTTTAGCTGGAAGACGAACATGCCAAAGACTCCTATCCTGGTGATCACGATCGTCTACATAGCGCTAGTCGGTTTGGTCGGCGTCGAAGCATTCTTCTTGGGGCTTCTGACGGCGCTCTTCGGATTGACGGCATATGGAAACACCTTTTCGCGTTTTCTGGTGCTTATTTTTGTCATTGCATGTCTTACGTTTCCAATTGCTCTCATTGTGAGCATCGTGCTTTCCTTTATCGGCATGAAACGCGACCAGCTGAACTTTGCCGCGAAAGCTTTATGCATTCCACTGCCACATTTTGCTGTCTTTGCGTGCGTTGTTATGTCGTTCTTCTGGTCGACGCGAACAACGTCAATTGCTACGGTAATGCCTCGAACAGCTGCGGACTATTACCGATTAGGTCGAATTTTCGATATACAGTCGAATTACCCCAAGGCGATTTTGAATTTCAATGACGCAATTAGAGAATCGAAGCCGGGCAGTCCCGAGCAACTGTGCAGCTATCTCGGCAGCGCGCATGCCTACGCCAGCTCGGGGAACTATCACGACACCATTCGTTCTTACACTAACTATCTCGCGCTAAGCTCCTCCGTGCCAATCGAGAAGCACCTCGTCCCCGATGCTCTGGTGATCGGATCCATAGCGTGCGTGCAAAAGCGAATGGGTCATTTTCAGGAAGCACTGGCGACACTGGAGAAAATGCCGGCCTCCAGTCGCAATCTATACGATTTGAAGGAAATGGTAAGAATACGGGAGCAGGTGCACGACGCGATGAATGATCATAGCGCGACAGCAGAAGATCGCCGGCTTGAATCAATGACGAATGAACTAGCCAGAATGTATCCGACGGTCGACGCTAATAGGCGCATCCAGCAAAATTTTTCCGCTATCGAGCAAAAGTACAGTGTTGAAGCATTCGGCTACCTTCTGCGTTCGTGATGTTTTCGGAGACAGCGCGGACGGATTTGCTGTATGCTTCGCGCGATCTCGTGAGTAGAATAGCGGGCTGAAGCCCGCCGCTACAATTGTTTATTTGTTACTGGCGGGCGCGTTTAGCGCGTCCTGATACCGCTGTTTTTCTTCCGCGCTGCTGGCTCGCGCGATGCCTTCTTCGGCGACGGCTGCGGCGCGGTCGCGCAAACTGGCGCCTACGCAAGCACGAATCATGCGCACACGAGCGTCCACCCAAGTGGGGTGCAGCTCAAGCGCTTCGCTGAGCGTCGTCAGTGCGCGCTCTGAATGTCCTGTTCGCTCGCAGAGATCGACGTACACCATGGTGTCGCCGGTGGGCAAGTTTTTGCCGGATGCAAGCCAAACGAATTCGTCGTAAGCGGCGTTTTTATTTCCGCTTAGCAAAAGCGCGTGCGCGAGCAAGCGGTGAGCGTTGATGTCTGAGGGATCCTCTTTCACGGCTTGATAAAACAAGTTGACCGCCTCAACATAATGTCCGGACCGGAATGCTTGATACCCCTTCGTCACAGGTGCACTGGCAGCAGCCACCGGCGGCTGCAGATCTGAATGTAAGTCCGCCAGTCCGGCTGCAATCGGCTTGCCGGACTTTTCTTTGGCGACGGCTTCATCCTTAATCAGCATGGCGCGTTTTTGCATGGGATCGAACTGCAATGCATCGTTGCAAGCCTCGACCGCGTCACCATAACGATGTAGGTAGAGCTCGTCTTCCGCAAGCTTCACATAAAGATCGGCAGGGTGTTTGTCCTGTTTGATCGCCTGCTTATATGTCGCTGCGGCGTTTTCATAATCGCGCATGCGGTCATATAGTTTCGCCAGCTCGGTGAAGTTCAGCGAGTTCGCCGGTGCCAGCTGCGTAGCTGTCTGCAATTCCGCAATCGCATTCTTCGAGTCGTTCAACTGTTCAAAGCACAACGCTGTTTCGCGATGCAAGCTATCGTTTTTCGGCTGGTTCTTGAGAGCGATTTGATAATAACTCAACGCTTTCTGTGCTTGGTTGGTATGGAGATAGGATAGTCCGCGCGCGCCGTTTGCACACGCCATCATATACGGTGCCAGCTTAGAATCGTCTTCCACTTTGCTGAGGAATTCCAGCGCCTTCGGATAGTCGCCATCGCCTGCCAAGGCGACACCGTTCAAAGCGAGCGCATTTTGATTTTGTGGGCTGGTTTCCAAAATCTTAGTGGCAATCGCCAGTGCGTCGTTGAATTGAAACAGCCGGCAGTGCAGCATCGCGCAATAAAGCGCGGCGTCCACATCATCCGGATGTGCGGCAACAACTGTTTCGTAATCCTTCAACGCCTTGTCGAATTCATTGTTGCTCTCATAAACGCCGGCGCGCATTGAAAGCAGCCGCTTGTCGCCCGGACGCTTGCCGAGCGCCATCGTGTATTCATTGATGGCCATCTCCGGCTTGCCTTGCTTCACATAATCTTGCGCGCGCTGGATGTAGTCCTCGCCGCTATACATATAGTTGATTGTCACAAAAGCGAAGTAGCCGACAATGATCAGACCGACGGTGACAAGTGCAAGACCTATGGCAGCCGGATCAAAGCTGATTCTGCCTTTTTTGCGGTCGTCATCCGATTCGGCGATTGCCTGCTCAATATCGATCAGACGCAGATTCTGGCTTTCGACAGTACGGTCGTGGTGAGCCTGCACGCGATCATTGGTGTCACGAGGCGACATGGCAAACTGCCGGTGTTTTTGAGAACCACTAACTACCTGGACGCCGTCAGAGCTTGGCGGACTTGCGGACGCACGGGTGGATGCAGTATTTGAAGGGGGAGCAGGGTCCTGCGGTTGGTGCTGTGGTTGTTGCAACGCTTGCTGTTGTTGGAATGCCTGCTGTTTTTGTTCGTGCTCGCGCAGTTGCTGAGATACGCGCATCTGTTGCTGCTGCGCATACGCCAGCTCTTGCGAGATGCGCATTTGTTGCTGCTCAAGCAACTTCTTTTGTTGCGCGAACTGGTCCTGCGATATCCGCAACTGCTCTTGTTGCGCTGGCGAAAGTTCGTGAGAAGCTTGTTGTTGCTGTTCCGCCACGGATTGTTGCTGTGGCGGCTGCTGTTGGAAGATTGGAACACTATCTGAGATCGGCTGTCCCAGCGACGGAGTCACGGGAATATTGGCGCCGCTAGGCGCGCCGGAAATGTTTGGCTGCGGGAAGTTGGTTGGCGTGCCCGCCTCGATCGGTCCGTAGCCTTGAGCGGTAGGTGGATGATTCTCGATTGCAGGAGTCGGCGCCACATAAGCCGCCGGTGTGGAATCGAAGCCGGCTGGATGAGACTCGATGGCGGCAGGTGGAATTTGATTCATCTGCTGCATCATCGGCACGGTTGGAATATTTGGCTGCAGCGCGACAGGCGCTGTCGGAACATGCGTCGGTGGCTGCGTTGGCGCAGGCTGTGCAACGTTTTCCTGCACATAGACGGGCCCGCCACCACTGTAGGAGCCGGGAGCCCCGGGCGCCGGCGGAATTCCGCGCGTGGCAACTGCGGCGGGCGCCATTGCTTCTTGCGCCACTTGCCAGGCGCGAATATGATCTTGGCTCGGTGCACCTGAGGTCGGGTGCGTAGGGCCGGCAACCTTCGAGAGAGCGTTGTCGAGATCACCAAAGACGCGTGCCGCGTCCTGATTGTAGCGCGGGTCAAAACGTTTGCCGAGAGCAGTTACGCGCTGCCAGGTGGATTTCGCAGCCCAGGCAATTTTATCGAGGAAGGTGTTGTCGCCAAACTTGGGTTGGTCCGCCTGGAACGCAGCCATGTTGGCGCTCGGCGTCGCATTGAGATAAACCTCGGTAACGCAATCCCATCCGTTTTCTTGCGCCATCTGCGAAAAGCGAGAGAGCAAGTCTTTGCCGTCCTCAGCGAACAACAACGGTGTGACATCAACGCCCAGCGACTGCTCGAGATCGGTGATGCCGCCGGCTTCGTCACCTTCGAGGTAATAGTACATGCCGCGCTTCAGCGCCAAAAAACTTTTGAGCGCGGGATAACCGCTCAGTCCGCTGGATCCGATGTGAGCACCAATGATGAAACGCCCATTACGTACGGCAATCCGTCCGGACGCCTCCTGTGCGATCACGCGAATAATGCCCTCGCTGACGTTCGCACGCGAACGCACCAACTCAAAAGCATCGCGCAACCCGCCAAGCTCTTTGATTTTGCCTGTGCCCAAGCAAGCCATGCGCGGAAGACTACTCCAAGAACCGGTGAAAGTTACCGAGGGCTATATACCCGTCATGCCTTCTTCAACCTAATCCTGGCTATAGGAGTTTTCGCCAATAATGATCTGATAATTTCCGCGCAATCCCGCGGCGAAACCGAGCCGTACCAGATTTTGTCCGGTTTGATTTTAACGGTGGGACCTTTACCGCAACGCCCCATGCATTCGGTTTTCTTGAGCTTGATCTGATCTTCCAGCCCCAGCTCTTCAATCTGCTGCTCGAGAGCGCAATAAACGTCACGGGCGCCGCGTTCGCGGCACGTCTTACCCTTTGTGCAAACGAAGACCTTTTGCTTCTTGGACATACGCCTCAGCCAGCCGGGGTCCTAACCTTATTGAGAAAGATTATCAATAAAGGTTCCGGAACTACTTGAAAGTCACCTCATAAAGGCGAGAACTTTACAAGGAGCAAGCTACCAGCCTGCGTTAGCGGGCTTCCGCCCGCCGCTACAATGAACGCGGGCTAAAGCCCGCCGGTACGAAACATCTACCGCAGCCGCGGGCGGAAGCCCGCTAGTTACTGGCTGAGCTCGTCGTTTTAACCTGTCCATAATTCCGAACATACACCTTGGGCGCCGATTGGGCCTTGAGTTGGCGCATTCTGGCGCGTTCGGCACGGGCCACCTGTGGATCCTTAATCCAATGCACCTTCTCGTCGCCGACCATACGTCCGTTTTCGTCCAGCGAATCCTCGTGCTTATCGTATGTATGCTGTCCATAATCGGCAAACCGGCCAACATCAAAGTGGCTGTATGACAAAAACGGCCGCACAGCCATGCGCTCATGGATGACCTCATCAGTTGTCCTGAACGCAGCTGCTGAGCTGGGGCTCCATGTGCCGTCGAGAATCGACGGGTTTTTGATGAAATCCGAAGTGTGCAGGCGATGGGTCGCTTCAAACTTCATATCGAAATGCTGCAACTTGCTACGTGCCACCATATCCGGTGAATGCTGCCGAATATGATTGAGCTGCATGCTGCCGAAAGTTTTGACTTTGTCAGCCGGCGACATCGAATTGTTGACGTACAAATTATTCAGCTGTCTGGCAAACGAAAGTTCGTTCGATAAATCCTGCGGGTTCCAATAACCGGGAAGGCAGTGCAATACGGTTCCGTCCGGGTTGAGAACGAACATCTGGATATTGTGCGGCCCGGCACCGTTGGTGGTGTCAACGGCGTTGCCTCGCGTGGTGTGGATGCCGGAATTGCCGGCATACCGCTCGCCCATGATGTTGCGATAGCCGCAGACGAAGTGGTTTTTCAGGTCGGAATACGCCGGTTCTTGCGAGAGCGACACGGCTCTCAGGCTATTGCCGGCACTTCAAGTCGCGCCGTCGATAGTGCCCAGCATGTGCAGCCAGAAGACAAGCTTGCCTTCTTTTTTCGCTTCGGCTTCAGCGTCAGGAAGCGACGTGTACCAATTGATGCCTTTGTTTGTGACGTAGGCTT
>DATNQY010000221.1:0-18682 GCA_036703785.1 Candidatus Obscuribacterales bacterium | reverse complement strand
TCGGGCGGGTTGGTCAACCGTTCCCACAGCCAGCGCGCGAGGATGGATGATGCCGGAACAGCCGGATCGGCAGCATGCAGATATTTCGCAAATGCTTCGAGAATCACTGGCGGCTCATCCTTTCATTAGCTCTCAACAGCTCCTCAACGGCGGTCCTTTAACATTATGATAGAGAGATTAATCCACCGGCGAGTTAGTTTTTCACGCCAAAAAAGCGCTGCATTCGCCGATGCAGGCTCCACATGGGCACTTTCCGGTACAGACGATGTAATCAAACTACATCTAGGAAGAATATAGCACAAGTTGCCAAGCGACACTTTCGGAGGCGGATCTTATTGTAAAATTGGAGTCGAAGCTCCTTGTCGAAAAGTTTCTGCAAGAGAGCCTGGCACATACCTGTGCCACCAAGCATCCAGGTCTCCCAAACGCAAGCGCCCGGTCGGGTCGCGAAACGTTTCCCAGCGAAGACAAAGCTTTTGGTTGGCACGAATTGCCGAACAAAAACCTAGAGTTCTAGGAAGGATTTCTGACTGAAAGTTTCAGCTGGCAGGCACCTGACGTGCCCCTCTGAGCCCAATTGCGGACTGATTTTGGTGGAGATAAATCATTAGCAACTCGGCTGTTAGCAATCGCGGACGCGGCGTCGGCGAACATACTGCGCAAGGCGCACGACGATCGGAAAGCACCGACGATTTCTCGCGCGTGCTCACCGAGCAGCTTCTCTATCAAGTCAATAAGCCCGGTCAATATCTCGGCAACGAATGGGGCGCGGCACTGCGCGATTTCGACTCAGCCGAAGTGAGACTCTGCCTCGCCTTCCCTGATATTTACGAGCTGGGCATGTCAAATTTTGGCCAGCGCATTCTCTACCAAATAGTCAACGCTCGCGCCGAGTTCATGGCCGATCGCACCTACGCACCGGCATCAGACCTCGAGCCGCTCTTGCGTGAGCGCGGGCTGCCCGTCTGGGGCTTCGAAAGCCGTCGAGCCGTCAACGATTTCGAACTGATCGGTTTCTCTCTGCAATACGAGCTCACCTACACCAACGTTCTCAACATGCTCGACCTTTCGGCAATACCGATTGCAGCCTCGGATCGCGAAAGCATCTTTCCGCTCGTGTTCGGTGGCGGACCGTCCTGCGTCAACCCCGAGCCAATGTCCAAGTTCCTCGACTTTTTTATTATCGGCGACGGCGAACAAGCCGTACCGCAGGTGATGGAAGTCGTGCGTGATTTCAAGCAGAAAATCAGCGCCACGCCGGCAGAGTCCAACGGCAAGTCGACAAGGGAATTGCGGAAGCAACTCCTGCAAGAGCTTGCCACTCGCGTAAGCGGCGTCTACGTCCCCAGTCTCTACGCAGTCATCGACGGACAACAGCCGGCCATGCCGCAGGTGCCAGGCATCCCCGAGCGCGTGCCCCGTCAAGTCATGCCGCTCAATGCGGACAACCAGCCGGCAGGCGGTCTGGTGCCCTACCTGGCACTGGTGCACGATCGCCAAGTGCTGGAAGTGCGACGCGGCTGCGACCGCGGCTGCCGTTTTTGCCAGCCTGGCTATACCTTCTTGCCTGTGCGCGAGCGCACCACCGACGAGCTCGTTGCCTTCAGCAAAGAAGCCCTCGATAAGAGCGGCTATCAGGAATACTCCCTGCTGTCGCTATGCGTCAGCGATTACACCAGTTTGCATGAAACCGTCCGCGCGCTCAACCGCGAGCACGCCAGCCGTCGCGCTTCAATGTCCTTTCCGAGCCAGCGCGCCGACCGCATGAATTTCGACATCGCGGAAGAACTGAAATCCGTGCGCAAGAGCGGTATCACGCTTGCTCCCGAGGCCGGCACCGAGCGCCTGCGCGCTGTGATCAACAAAGGACTCAACCACGAACAGATCATCAACGCCATCACGACGGCATACAAATCCGGATGGTCGTCGGTGAAACTGTATTACATGATTGGCTTGCCCACCGAAAGAGATGAAGATCTCCAGGGCATTGTCGACACGCTGAAGGAAGCGACCGATAAATGCTACGAAATTCGCCGCGCCGATAAAGAAAACCACAAGGCGGTCGTCGAATTCACGTGCACGATGTCCAACACCGTGCCAAAACCGTTTACCCCATTTCAATGGTACGGACAACCCACCTGCGAAGAATTTGCCAGGAAACAAACGGTAATGCGCGCGATGCTTAGAGCATCAGGTTTGCGCAACGTCAAACTCAACTTCACTCCAACCGGAACCAGCATGCTCGAGGCCGTGATCTCGCGAGGCGATCGACAAGTGGCCGAACTGATCGAACAAGCCTGGAGAAACGGTTGCACGTTCGACGCCTGGGAAGACAGACTGCAATTGAAGAAGTGGCAGGAAGCAGCCGAGAAGCTCGGTGTGTCCCTGCAGAATCTCGCCGGCGACGATCGCGAAGTGGGCTCGCCACAACCATGGGATGTGGTCAATGTCGGATTGGCTAACTGGTGGCTGGTGAATGAGTGGAAGAAAGCGATGGCCGTCAAGGAAACGGCGCCGTGCAGTGAAAACACTTGCCACGCCTGCGGCGTCTGCACCGATTTGAAAACCACACACGTTCTTGCTGATCCCAGCGAAGTGGTGCTCGGCAAGAATCCGTTCGTCAAGAAAGCGGAAGAACCGCAGGCTGGTAGCCTGCGCTCCTCTGTAGCGGCGACGCCATGCGTCGCCCAGGACGCCAACGCCGCGCAGAACGAAACACATCCATCATTATTCGTCCAAGAACCACCGGCGCCACCACCGAATAAGACGGTGACGCAGTTGGTGTTTGAATTCAGCAAGACCGGCGAAATGAAGTTCATCGGTCACCTCGATCTGCAACATTTGCTGATCCGTGCTGCCAGACGCGCGAATATTTTCGTCGCGTATACAGAAGGTTTCAACCCTGGTCCAAAGCTCTCGTTAGCGCTCTCGCTCGCGCTTTATAACGAAGGTTTGGCCGAGATGGCGGAAATAGAGCTGAGCGAAGAAATCAGCGCTGAAGACTTTGTCCGGCGCATGAATGCCCAGCTTCCGCCTGAGGTTCAACTCGCGCGCGCACTCGTTGTTCAAAAGAGCAACGTCGCGCTCGCACAATATGTCGGCAGGGCTACCTATAGAGCATTGCTCGCTCAGGACTGTCCCGAAGCCGGAAGGGTGAAAGAGATTGTTTCTCAACTGTTGGCTCAACCGACGTTGGAAGTCCCTGTGACTCCCAGCGCCAAGAGCCTGCGGAAACAACAGACCCGGTCCCGATCCAATCGGCACCGGGGTGAAGCCGCGCCACAGGCTGAGGCCGCGAAGCCTCAACAAGCCACGCGCGACATCAAAACCGGTATCTACTCCATGAAGGTCGTTGAGAATTCCGAATCATCCGGTTCTCCGATCATAGAAATGGAGCTTGCCCACGGATCGCGGCTGCACATCAAGCCTTCAGAAGTTCTGAAGCTGGTGGCGGATGACGCTCCATGGCGCCTTATCCGGGTTGGACTGGCTACCGACGACGGCACGCCGTTGTTCGATTATTGCTGCCGCCCTTAACGGTGGGCTTACGCCCGCCGGCAAAAACATCAATGTTCTAGACCCAAAGGGACCTTATGAAAAAGACACTCATAATTTCTGAAGCAGACAACATCGCGGCTCTTTTAGAGAACGACCGCGTAGTTGAATTTTTCGTCAATCGCGGAGAGCTGCTCCTCGGCGATGTTTATACCGCCACCGTGGAAAACATTTTGCCCGGCATCGACGCTGCGTTCGTCAATCTCGGCAAAGACAAAATGGGCTTCCTGCACGCCAATGACGTGCCCGGTTCCGGCAACCTCAAAGAGAAGCTCGTTCCCAAGCAAAAACTGCTCGTGCAGATCACCAAGGAGCCCACCGGACACAAGGGTCCCCGCGTTTCTACCGCGGTGAGCCTGCCCGGACGCTTCCTGGTGCTCGTGCCGGAAGAGCGCGGCGTTTCCATTTCCCGTCGCATCGCCGAAGCCAAAGAACGTGCCCGCTTGAAAGCCATCGTCAACCTTATGAAACCACCAGGCGTTGGCATCATCATCCGCACTGAAGCCAAAGGACAAGGCGAGCAAGAGTTGTTCGAAGATTTCGAGCTACTCTGGGATCGTTGGCAGACCATCGTTTCCGACGGGGAAGCCTCGATCGGACCGATGCTGATTTACCGCGACCAGGACTTGCTGTTCCGCGTAATTCGCGACGCCTATTCAAATGATGTCGCCGAAATTATCGTTGATACGGCTGAAGGGCAAAAGCGCGCTCTCGATTACATGCAAGGCTGGGCCAGCCGCAACACGAAGGTATTGGCTCACATGGGCGAAGAGCCGCTGCTCATCGCCAAGGGCGTTGACAAGGAAATCGAAGCGGCATTGTCCGATCGCGCCGAGTTGCCCAGCGGTGGTCACCTCAATGTTCAACCGACCGAAGCGCTCACCGTCATCGACGTCAACTCCGGTCGGTTCACCAGCTCACGCACACAAGCGGAAACGGTGCGCCGCACCAACCTGGAAGCGGCGCAAGAAATTCCGCGCCAATTGCGCCTGCGCAATATCGGTGGCATGGTCATCGTCGACTTCATCGATATGGACAGCCGGCGCGACCAGCAGCAAGTGTTGGAGCAATTCCAGCGCGCGCTCGAAGACGACCGCGCCAAGCCGCAAATCGGACAGCTTTCCGACCTGGGTTTGGTGGAACTGACCAGACGCCGTCAAGGACAAAGCCTGCGCGAGCTGTTCACGACTGCTTGCCAGGGCTGCCACGGACTCGGCGTCACGCCTACGCTCGAACTCGGCTTTGGCGACTTTCGCCGCGTGCTCAGCTTCAAACCGAAGGACGACGATTTAAGAGGTCGCCGCGGACAGCGCGGACGGCAACAGCAGAGCGCGCTGAAAGCTGTCACCGCAGGCGGTGGCAGAATCAGACAGATCGTCGAAGAAGAAGCGCCGGAGGAAGAAGCGCACGATGTTCCCGAGGACATTCTGCAGCAAGTGCCGGATGAGATTCTCGAGCATCAGCACGCTTTCGGCAAAAGCGCCCACCTCAACCTCGAAGAAAACGAGGACGACGAAGACCGCGATCGCGATGCGCATTTCGGTGAAGAACAGCGTGAATCAGCGTTCACGCGCGCTCCTTTGTACCGCGAGCCGACAGGCCGTTTCGAAGCTGAAGAAGCGGACGATGAGGACGACGAGGAAGACGACGATGAAGACGAAGAAACAGTAGAAATCTTCGAAGCTTCCGAAGTCGAGGAAGCCGAAGAAGAGGTCGAACAAGAAGCGATGGAAGAAGCCCGCGAGCAATTCGCTCATACGGCTTCACGCGCAGGCTCCGACGAGCCGGCATATTTTGCCTCAGAGCCGGAAATCGAAGAAGCCGAAGCGATCGAGGAAGTGCCCGAGCTGAAAATGCCGGAAAGCCAATACGAGACGGAGGTCGACCCGGTCACGGGCATCTTTCGATTGAAGGCGCGCCCAAACAACGCTTCCATGACCAGTGCTCTTGATGCCGGCACGGCAGGCACCGCCATGGCCACCGCCGAGCCGGGGCGAAGCGCCGAGCAGATCATCGAAAATGCCGTGCACAAAGCCGCTGATTGGAAGCACCATCAGCCGGAAGAAACTGCCGGAACTGTCGAGTTATCTGAAACTGCCCATCAGGAGCTCGTCTGGCAATCACCGGACAATGAAACGCACAATCACGAGCACGAGCACGAGCACGGTCACGACCGCGATCGCGAGCACGACTAGTTCGCCAGCGCACGGTACCGGCGGGCTTTAGCCCGCTGTGCGGAACGATACACGAGGGGCGGCGCTTATCGCGCCGCCCCTTCGTTTTCTTTAATTGAACCATCCGTTGTCCCTGCCGGCGGCGACCAAAAAGTTCAAGAGTCCCGGTGTTGCAAGTCCCACGAAAAGTATCGCCGCCCCTTTAGCAACGCCCCTCCATTTGGATTTCCCGGATTGCTTTTCTCTTAGCGCGCAAACGATGCTATAGATGCCCCATACGGTAAAGAAGATCTCGACATAGTTGGCGAAGAGATTGACTACCGTTTCCAACTGCGCAATTCCGTTTATACGAACGGATCCTGCTTGCAGATAATGGCTGTTTGTCTGGTCCAAACCGTCGTTTAGCCGTATACCGAATTGCTGGCGTTTTTCTTAGCCATGCTCAGGCTAAATCCAAAACGCACCGACGCCGAAGTCATCTCGGGCGGAAGTATTGATGCGTGCACGTTCGCTCTTGGATCTTGCGCGATCAGATCGTATAGGAATTTCAGATCGGGCGCGAATTTCTGTTCTTCGACATAAAACGCGCCGACGTAGCGGCCTTTGTGTACGAAAGCGAGGCAAGTTCCGACCGGGTTGAAATTCACCGCCAGGCAAGCCGTCTGCTCGCGCTGCGTGAGCCAACTTCCGATGTATTCAATGTAAGAGCGGGCATCAAGATCGTCGGAACGTTCCACCGGATAGCCCAGAAACAGTGCCGACATGGCCAATGTTACTTCTTCCGGCAAGTCATAAAGCATGATGTGCGTTTCGGGATCGGTCAAATCCTTGAACATCATCTGCAGTGAAGGCTCTGTAGGTTGCGGCTCGGGCAGAGACTTGTTGCCGTAAATGCAGCCGACCGCGCGGCCTTTATATAAGAGAACTGCCGACCGAGATTTGCGTGGCTCGCAAAAGGCCTTCATACAGCCGGTGCGCATGCCGCCTTCCATGTCGGTTATCAGCCACTCCAGGTCTTCATCGCCGATGCGTATGCTGGTGTTCTTTGTGTCTTCGCCTATAGATGGCAAAATCAAATCGATGGCGCGACGTAGCTTAAAGTCGACAGGACGATCGTTAGCCCAAACAGCGAACGCCGCCTCAGCCTCATCTTGTGGCTGGGCTGCCGCTGCCGGCTGCTGCTCGCCACCATTTTGGAGCTGAGCCTGCCAGTTGACGCCGCTTCCGGATTGCGCCTTGTATCTTCCAGACGTGTCGCCGACGCCCAGTTGGCTGTGCATTTTCGGCGAAAGCAAAACTCTGTTGTTGTGAACGCAAACGAACGAAGCAAGAACCTCCTCGCCGTCTTTTAATTTGGCGTCCGTCGGGAGGAAACCCGGCAAGTTGTCCTTCGGAATGTGGACCGCATAACCACCCGGCTCAGGACGAATTACTTTGCAGACCACGTTTTGGCCTGCTTTGTATCCAGTCAATTTCCACGGGTTTAGAGGCTTATTCATCGGTTTCCTTCGACCGGGAATCGGCTCGACACTAATGCCGATTCTCCCCTTTGTTTAATACCTCGATGCAGGTCACTATAAAACCTGTTTCGGGCCTTTTGGGACAAAAATCTGCCCCGTTGAGGCTGCCGCGCGTCGGCAAGCCTATCTTACCCTAAAGATTCCCTTGAAGAAGCTTTTCCACACGCCACCGGTGGAACTTTCATGGCCTGCAGGCGCTTCAGACGCCTCCCTTGGCGACTGAGGCCGTGAGCTGGAGATGGTTACCGGGGTTGCCTCAGCATCCATGCAGCCGGTTTCGGCGCGGGTGCTGTTCTTTTTGTGACAGCTTAAACAGGAGCCGGCGCAGCTGGGATCAAGCTCCACCCATTCATTGCAGCGTGGGCACTGAACGCCCGTTGCTGACCGGCTCGGCAACGGGAGCGGGCAACGGCATTTGGGACAGATAAGCAGTTCGTGCGACATATCAGCCCCGAGGCAACACCTCAATAGCTATGGCAATTTCGCGCCCAATCGCGATTTCGAGCTCATTCTTGCAAATGATTACCGGGCCGCCGGCAATGTTTTTCTCGACGAAAATCGCCGTGCCTGCGTCGATTCCAAACCGCATCGCTTGCAGCATCACGTCGTCGCCGGTGATGTGCGTCACGACAAACCCGCATCCTTCCTTTGCTTCAGCTAGTTTCATGGGTGGCGAGGAGTCCTGACCATACGCCCGGGTGCAGGCGGCGACTGCCGGCAAGTTGGACAAGTACCGAAAATTTTGAACTGCGCATCGATGACATCGAAGTCATAGCGAGCGCCGATTTTTTGTCCGGCTTCCTCGAGGAAGTGATCTTCAAATTCGATCGTCGTGTTGCAGCCGATACAAATGATGTGTTGGTGCGGAACTTTGTCTTGTTTGAGTTCGTAGTGCTTGTGCCCTTCGGCAAAGTCAAGTTCGCGCAAAAGTCCCAGCGTCGAAAGCAACTTCAACGTGCGATAAGTGGTGGCGAGGCTGACGGTAGAGCCGTCTTCGAGAAGCTTAGTGTAAAGCTCTTCTGCAGACAGGTGCGTGCCATGCGGCTGCTCACGGAAGATTTGCACAATGATCTCGCGCTGCGCGGTAATGCGATGCCCGCGCTTGCGCAGGCTCTCGTACACTGGCTTCAGCGGCTGCTCGGTTTTTACGTCGACCATTCCATCCTCGCTTCGCTTGACAACCGGCAATTATGCAGGCAGAAGCGTCCCATCAAACTGAGAATGTAGCAGAACCCGGAGCCGAAAACACAAGCCGGCGCATAAGGATCGGCTAATGACATCGTTTTGTAACTCGCTTGTTCGTAGCGGCGGGCGGAAGCCCGCTTTTGTCTTCGATCAGCGGGCTGCCGCCCGCCGCTACATGGCACGCAACAACAGAAACACATCGAAACGCTCCCTTTACAATTCCTGCTGCTGTGGTAAATTGGAGCTTTCCGTCAGGGTATAAATTTGCCTGGGCGATAGGAGTTCACCATGATTCGCAGGATTTCCGGCTGATATAAACCCAGCCCACGCCCCCGGGGCGGCCGCCATAGGCGGTGCTCGACTTTGCCTGCGTTTACGTGAACCTCTGGAGTTGTCCTGTGTTTGCCTTGCTTGGAAATAATCCTATTTTGTTTTTGCTGCTGCGCGGCTGGCAATATGCCGGCAAGCATCGCAAAAACATCATCTTTTACGCCGTGCTGCTTGCCGGCGCTACCGTGGTCAGCCTCTGCGAGCCATACGTAATCGGACGCGCACTGAATGCGGTGCAAACCGACAATGTGACCAGCACCGGCGGCGGTGCCAAACTCTGGCACGACGTCAGCACCAGCCTCTATCTATATTTCCTGATTCAGCTTGTGTTCTGGCTGTTTCACGGACCAGCGCGCGTTATTGAGCGTTATTGCGCGTTTCACATAAAGGCCGCGTATAAAGAGCATCTTTTTTCCGTGGTGACAAGCCTGCCTGTGCAGTGGCATCGTCAACACCACTCGGGCGAAAGCATCGATAAAATCAATCGCGCAGCCATCGGGCTCGGGACGTTTTTCGAAGATTCTTTCGAAATCGTCTATATGTGTTTGCGGCTGCTCGGCTCACTTGTGGTTTTGTTCTGGTTTATGCCGTTTGCCGGCTGGGTCGGTCTTGCCACCACGATTGTCGCCTTTCTGAATATCGCCCTGTGGGACCGCAAGCTTTACAGCCAATATCATCAACTAAACAAATTCGACAATCGCACGGCGTCCGCCGTGCACGACTACGTTACCAACATCGGTAGCGTCATTACATTGCGCTTAGAGAATCGGGTGATAGGCGAAGTCGTGCGCCGGATGTTCGCGCCCTTGTCTCTTTTCCGGCGCAACACGGTACTCAACGAGCTCAAGTGGGCTGTTACAACCATGCTCATCGCGACGATGATCACGGTAGTCTTGCTGATTTATGCTCACAACATCATTTCATCGGGACAAGCGGTTCTGGGCGGAACCTTCTTCACACTCTTCGAATATCTGCGTCGAATCGGCGATACGTTCTACAACTTCGCCATGATTTACGGCACCGTTGTTCGCGAGGCGGCGGATGTGAAAAGCGCCGACACCATTCTTGATGCGATGCCGGCATCACGTGCAGCAGAGCCGGCGAAGCTGCCCGCGGCTTGGCGGTCAATGTCAGTTTGCCACCTTCGCTTCCGTTATGAAGACGAAAAACATCGAGTCCATCATCTGGATGACGTTTCGATCCAACTTGCGCCCGGTCGTTCTATCGCGTTTGTGGGCGAAAGCGGCTCAGGAAAGAGCACGCTGCTGTCCTTGTTGCGCGGATTGCACGAGCCGCAGTCTGTCGGCGTACGATGCGACGGCCTCGACCTGCCCGAGAAGCTCGCGCATCTCACAGCCAACACCACATTGATCCCGCAAGATCCGGAAATTTTCGCCGACACGATCCGATTCAATATAACCTTCGGATTGGAGTCCGACGATTCGTCGCTGATGACGGCAATCCGACTCGCTTGTTTCGAGACGGTGCTGGCCCGCTTGCCCAACGGACTGGAGACCAACATCGCCGAAAAAGGCGTCAATCTGAGCGGCGGCGAAAAGCAACGGCTGGCACTTGCCCGCGGCATCTTCTTTGCCAAGGACAGCGACATCCTTCTATTGGATGAACCAACCAGCAGCGTCGACACCATCAACGAAGTTGCGATCTACACCAACCTGCTGCGCGAATATCGCAGCAAGTGCATCATCTCATCCGTGCACAAGCTGCACCTGCTGCCGTTGTTCGACATGATTTATCTGTTCAGCGACGGGGTGCTGGTGGAAGAAGGCACGTTTGAGGAGCTATTGGCGTTGAATGGAACGCTTGCCGCCATGTGGTCGAAGTATCAAGCATCGCGCGGCAGCGAAGAAACGGTGCTGACGATTACAGCGAACCTGACTGCATCACAGACGAGCTAGTGGCAGAAAAAACGCGGACAGTGCCAGAAGCCGAAAAACAGCAAGGCGCCCACAAAAACTGCTGGTAACCAAACCAAATGCAGAGCCGAATTAATCAACAAAGTTCCGGCAACGCTCAGTATCAAACTGAATAAGACACTCAGTACCAGAATCGACATTTAGACGTCCTCCACTCTTTTCGCAAAGACTAAGGCACTATGCGGAAGTTCCGCTTATGCGCATGGGGGAGTCGAATGGCTGAGCTACCGCTTTTTCTTCGAGCCGGCTTTGATGCCGCCCTTCTTGGTGGCCGGTGAGTCTGGTTTGGCTTTGGCGGCGCTGACTTTAGCGGCCGTTGTTTTCTTCCCGCGCGCCGGTGCGCACTCCGCTTCGGATTTGCCGTTGCCGTTACTGCGTTTCGGCGCTTCCGGAGTCACAAGCCCGATCCCGGACTCGATGTTGTGCTTCACGTAGGGTTTGAGGAAATGACCGGTATAGCTCTCGTCCATGAGGGCGATCTGCTCCGGCGTGCCGGTGCCGATAATTGTGCCGCCACGGTCGCCGCCTTCCGGACCAAGATCGATGATCCAGTCGGCTTGCTTGATTACATCGAGGTTGTGCTCGATGACCAGCACGGTGTTGCCGGTGTCAACGAGTTTGTTGAGCACGACGAGCAGTTTGTCCACGTCGGCAAAAGACAAACCGGTAGTCGGTTCATCCAGAATATAGAGAGTCTTGCCGGTAGAACGGCGCGAGAGCTGTTCCGCCAATTTGACGCGCTGCGCTTCACCACCGGAAAGGGTGGTGGCAGGCTGTCCGAGTTTGATGTAATCGAGGCCGACTTCCATCATCGTTTCCAACTTCGAGATCGCTTTCGGAATCGCCTGGAAGAATTCAGTCGCATCTTCGACCGTCATTTCCAAGACATCGCCAATCGATTTACCTTTGAATTTGACTTCCAAAGTTTCGCGGTTATAGCGCGCGCCTTTGCAAACATCGCAAGTGACAAATACCGACGGCAGGAAGTTCATCTCGATTTCGTTCATGCCTTCGCCGCGACACGCTTCGCAGCGGCCGCCTTTAACGTTGAAGGAGAAGCGTCCCGGCAGATAGCCGCGCGCCTTCGCTTCGTTGGTCATGGCAAACACATCACGAATCACATCGAACAACCCGGTATAGGTCGCCGGATTGGAACGCGGCGTGCGTCCAATCGGCGATTGGTCGATGTCGATGACCTTGTCGATTTCTTCGACGCCATCAACGGTTTTCACCCCGACGGGAACGGGGACGGTTCCATACACGCAATGCCGCAGGTAATTGAACAAAAGATCGTTTACTAGCGTACTCTTGCCGGATCCGCTCACGCCTGTGACGGCGACGAATTTATTCAACGGGAAATCGACGTTGATGTTCTTCAGGTTGTTTAGCTTGGCGCCTTTCATGCGCAAATTCAAACCATTGCCGCTTCTCCGGTAAGCAGGCACAGGAATATGTTTGCGACCAGACAGGTATGCGCCAGTTAACGATTCCTCCGCCCCGCAAATGTCATCGATGTGGCCTTCAGCGATTACACGTCCGCCATGAACGCCGGCACCAGGTCCGATATCGATAATCCAATCCGCGCGTCGAATTGTGTCCTCGTCATGCTCAACAACAAGCAGAGTGTTGCCGAGATCGCGCAGCCGCTGAAGCGTAGAAATCAAACGATTGTTGTCGCGCTGGTGCAAACCGATAGACGGTTCATCCAGCACATATAAAACGCCGGACAAGCCAGATCCAATTTGCGTCGCCAGTCGAATGCGCTGCGCTTCTCCACCGGAGAGAGTGTTGGCGCGTCGATCTAAAGTCAGATAATCGAGCCCCACGTCATTCAGAAACTTCAAGCGCAGATTGATTTCGCGCAACACTTGATGAACGATCGTGCGCTGGCGTTCCGTCATTTGCGTGGGTAAAGCGGCGACGAAATCGACGAGTTGCAGCACCGATGTCGAGCAAAATTCAGCAATGGAAAGTCCACCCACGCGTACTGCAAGCGCTTCAGGACGTAGACGCGCGCCCTTGCAGGCATTGCACGGCATCTGGCTCATGAACTGCTCGATGTCACCTTTGGTTCGGTCGGAAGACGACTCTTCATAGCGGCGAGCCAAATTGTTGATCACGCCTTCGAATGGCTTTTTGTATTCCCAGAATTCGCGACCGTCGAAAGAGTTGTGACCGAGTTTGATCTTCTGATCGCCGCTGCCGTAGAGGAGCACATCCTGCTCGTCCTTGGTCAGCATCTCGAAAGGAACATCCATGCTGAACTTAAACGCCTTCGCTACCGAAGACAGAATCTGGTCGTAATATGGGTTGCTGGTGCGGGCCCACGGATAGATGGCGCCTTCGGACAATGTCTTGCTGGGATCAGGCACCACCAGCGCCGGATCGACTTCGTGGATATATCCTAATCCGTGACACCCATCGCATGCACCATACGGGCTATTGAATGAAAATGTTCTCGGTGCGATTTCCTGGAAGCTGACGCCGCAATTGCCGCAAGCAAACTGCTCGGAGAACAAAAGCTCTTCCGACTTGCCTTTGCCTTCTTCCTTTGGAAGAACCTCAACAACAACCACCGCCTTGCCCCACTTCAAACCAAGTGAAAGGCTGTCGGCGAGACGCGATTGAATGCTGGGTTTGACGACCAGACGATCGATTACCAGCTCGATGTCGTGCTTCTTGTTTTTGTCCATCGGAATTTCGTCTTCCAAATGGAGCACGTTGCCGTTGACACGGACGCGCGCAAATCCTTCTTTGCGCAGGTCGTTGAACAGCGCTTGATACTCGCCTTTTCGTCCGGCGATCAATGGGGCTAGAATTTGAATTCGCGAGTTTTCCGGTAGCGAAAGAACTTTATCGACGATTTGATCGATCGTCTGCGGGTTGATGAGCTGTCCGCACTTCGGACAATGCGGAATACCCACGCGAGCGTACAGCAAGCGCAAGTAATCGTAAATCTCCGTCACCGTACCGACTGTCGAGCGCGGGTTGTGACTTGTCGATTTCTGGTCGATCGATATTGATGGGCTTAGCCCTTCAATGGCATCGACGTCCGGTTTATCAAGTTGCCCGAGGAATTGGCGTGCATACGCCGACAGAGACTCGACATAGCGTCGTTGTCCTTCGGCAAAGACGGTGTCGAAAGCCAAGCTCGACTTGCCGGACCCGCTGACGCCTGTGATAACAACCAACTTGCTGCGCGGAATATTGACGTTGATGTTTTTTAGGTTGTGCTGCCTGGCGCCCTTAACGACAATCGCATCGGCATGTTTTGCCGGGCCGGCGCCCTTGAAGTCCAAGCTATCAGCCTCGTTGGCCATATCAATTTTCAACATTGGGATTCCTATGTGCCGCACGGCGGCGACGGCTCAATGACGACAACAATAACACAGATGCCTATTGAAATGCCTTTAAGGTAGTTCAGTGGTGGTACTGATGCCCGAAGTAGTTCACCGTAGCTTGGATACAGCCCAACCACAAACCAATGACTGCACCTAGTACCTCGAGCATTTTCAGCTCTTGCTTACAGATGCGTTTAATCACAGCCTCGAGTTGCTGCGGAGTGAACAACTCGATCTTGCGGGCAATCATGCCGTACACACCAAGCTGAGGAATGGCCTTTTCCAGCAATCCGCCCAATTCTTTTTTGAGGTAGCTGTAAACAAACCCGGTCATGTTGTGCTTGGCACGATCCAGCCACTCGGGCTTGATTGAAGCCGGGTTGAAACGCAAGATGGCGGACTGAACAGTAGCAATCGCCGGTGCCTGAATGTTTTTTACGGACAGAAGAATATCTTCCTTGTGGGTGACCAGAAATTCTTCGACGATTGAAATCGCCTGTTGACGAATTTTTGCGATCGTCTGCATTGGCAGCTCGCGTAAGTCGAAGTGCGCAATTCTTGTGGCAACCTGTTCTTCGATGCTGAAGTGTTTCAACAGGTCAGTAATAATCTTCTCTGCTTGCTCCGGCTCTTTCTCCAGAAAGTTGCGCCATTCATAGCACACGCGCTTGACGCCAATAATGCGCGCCAACAATTTATAGGGTCCACTGGCGTGCAAGTTGATTGATTCTTCTAACGCCGCGATGTTTTGCGGGCTGAGCAATCGCATGATTTCCAGACGAACGTTGGTGGCGGTCACAATGCTGTCCATAATCCAGGCGGCAGCTTCATCGGCTTGTGGTCGTGAAATGCGAAGTCCAAGAATGATCTGGTCGAAAATTTTCTCGGTGATCGTGGCGATGTGCCGAGAGCGCTTGGTCTCAACACCCTCAATCACGGCCAGCACGAGTTGCTCGAGGAAAGCCGGACTGAGCTCGGATATTTCATTGGCGAGGCGATGCAACTTGGTGATATCGCGAAATTCGGTGAGGATCGCTTCGAAAATGCCGTCAACGGACAGGTAGATGTTCTGCTCGGTGAGCAGGTTTTCGACTTGGGCTTTGATATCAGATGTGGTGAGCAGTGTCTCGGTGATCGTGCTGGCGACGGCTTGCGAAAGCTTGGAGCGCCTAGCCGGAAAAATACCCGGCGTCATCGGCACATGCCAGCCGAAAATGTATTTCGGCTCGTACGGATGAAACAACATAGTCAACGCCATCCAGGTGGCAATCCACCCGTGAAATGCGTAAAACAGTATGGGAAAGGCGTACAGCCAGAAGCATTGCCAGAAGGTGCCCCAGTCGATGTCCACTGTCAGTACCGGTTGTTTCTTTCCTTGATGCGGGCCGAAGCCCGCTTGGTGTCATTGGCGGCGCGGGCGAAAGCCCGCTTTATTCATACCAGAAGCATATATCTTTTGCTCCTGATTGGTCAGGATATATCAAAGTGCATTACTGGCTTTCATGTCAACAATATCGTAGACTACGGCTTAGTTGCAAACCATTCTGCATTCAACTTGACAGAAAGGCTTAAGGATGACTATGGCGCTTACGAATGACAACCGCAAGCTTACACCCAAGTCCGGTTCGAATATGAGATCACTGGTGCTGGCAGTGGTGGCACTTGGGTGGTGGCAGTGCGCCACCATTTCGATTGCTCCTCCGGCATATGCGGCGACGCAGCAGGCGGCACCATCGGCAACGCCAGCTTCGGCGGGGGCGCCTGCCGCACAAGCAGCGGCGACAGCACCACCGCTGTTGCCCGGACAGGTAGGCGCGAATTACGATGAAGCGATCAGATATGCCACCGCAGCGATGCAGCGCAAGATGTACCAGATGGCCGCCGACAACTTTCGCGCCGCCATAAAGCACAAACCTGACGCTCCGGACGCGCACCTGGGATTGGCGATAGCGCTTCAGGAATTGAATCTTACCGAAGATGCGCTCGCCGAATATTTTGAAACACTGCGTCTGAATCCAACTTACCCGGACGCAAGGCAGAGCCTCGGACTTTTGCTCATGAAGAAAGACAGCTGGGATGAGGCGGCAGGACAGTTTCTCCAAGTCTTGAAGTATGAGCCCAACGACCTCTCCACCCGCGGCAATCTAGGCATATGCTACGAGGAAAAAGGGCAATACGATACCGCGATTGAGCAGTTCAAATACATCGTATCAACGGCACCGGACAATGTTGCCGGGCACTACAACCTGGCAACAGCCTATGAAATGAAGTCGGATTGGGACGCCGCGCTTGGCGAATACAAACAAGTGATTCGACTGATGCCGCAAACTTCCGAACCATACTTGCGACTGGGACTCTGCCTGCTCAACAAGCGCGACTACAAATCCGCTGAAGCTTTCTTGCGGACGTCCGTCAAATGGGATACATCCAACTATCGCGCGTATATCGGCTTGGGGCGGCTCTACGAAGTCCAAAAGAAGGACAAAGACGCCACCGAAATGTACAAAAAAGCAATTGCCCTCAACCCCAAAGCTCCTGAGTGCAAGCTTTTGGTGCACAATATGATGAAACACCGGGCCGAGCAGCTCGGATTGCCGAATATCCCTGGACTGCAATAAACATCAGCTAACCAAATGAATAAAACAATCAAACAGCACGCTGTCCTGGCATTGGCAGCGCTCTCGCTTTCCGGCTTGCAGTCCGTGACGGCGGCAACCAACCAGGACAGAGCCGACATTTCCGCCACCATCATTCGATACAAGGCGGCAATAGGCGTTAATCCCAAAAATCCCGAAACTCACTTGAAGCTCGGACAGGCTTATTTGCTCAATGGCGAAACTGACAATGCCATGGGTGAGTTCAAGAAATCAATTGATCTGGACGAACGCAACACCGATGCATATATAGGATTGGCGCGCGCACAAATCCGCAAGCACGATTTCGATGCTGCTATCGGCACCCTGCGACAAGCGCTCAAGCACGATGCCAGCAACGCTGACGTGCACTTCAAGCTGGGCCAGGTGTACACACAAAAACGCCGCGATGACGACGCGATTGCAGAATATCGCCAGGCGATTCGCGACAGCGCCTCATACGAACCGGCGCACCGCGAGCTTGGTGCCGCACTTGGTTTTAAAGGAGACCTCGACGCGCAAATTCTCGAGGAGAAAAAAGCGATCGAGCTGAAGCCCGACGATCCCGACGCTTACTTCTATCTCGGCATGGGCTACATGGAATTGAACAAGCCGTCAGATGCGTCGGCTGCGTATGAAAAATGCATAAGCCTGGATCCCAAGAATGCTGAAGCGTATCACATGTTGGCCGCCTGTCAGGCGGCGCAGAATCAATTCGATAAAGCGATGCAATCAGCACGAGCTGCAGTCAAGCTCGATCCGAACAATCCCGACTATCAAACTACCGTGAAAAAACTCGAGGCGCACGGCGCGCACTGAGGCGGTTACATTTTGAAATTCTCATATCAATGAAGTGATACCACTATTCCCCGACAAAGCCGCAGCAGTCAAGGGACTGACAAGCGCCAGTATTGCTCAGCAGTGGCTCTTTTCCTTTGAGAAGCTTAACAACCGCAGGCTTCTAATCACTTGCAAATAGCCAATGGACCTTCTACGATACCCACACCGAGAACTCAAGGAGCGAGCGGGTTCACGCTATGATGGTCCGGCTTGCCCAGCCAGCAGTGCGATTTATCAGCAAATTGCGTTCCAAATAATGACGAGGTTTTGAGTCGTGACGGAAAAGTCGACTAGACAACAAGAGCTTAGCAAGGCCAACATCAAAGTAGTCGGTGTTGGTGGCGCAGGTTCCAACGCGGTCAACAGAATGATCGCCGCCGGTCTCAACGGCATTGAATTCTGGGCTTGCAACACTGACGCACAAGCGCTCGAGCTGGCAGCGGCCAAAAACAGAATGCAGATTGGTGGCAAGCTCACCCGCGGACTTGGCGCTGGTGGCAATCCAACTACCGGACAAAAAGCCGCCGAAGAAAGTCGCGAAGAAATTGCCGCGGCGTTGGCAGGGGCGGATATGGTATTCATCGCCGCCGGTATGGGTGGTGGCACCGGCACTGGTGCCGCTCCGATCGTGGCGGAAGTAGCGAAAGAATTGGGCGCGCTTACCGTAGGCGTCGTCACCAAGCCATTCATGTTCGAAGGACGCCGTCGCAGCACACAAGCGGAATGCGGCATCGCCGAAGTAAAAGAGCGTGTCGACACGTTGATCACGATTCCCAACCAACGCTTGTTGGAAGTAGTTGATCACCGCGCGTCGATGCAAGATGCCTTCGTTGAAGCAGACAAAGTCTTGATGCAAGGCGTTCAAGCGATATCTGACATTATTACCGTCCCTGGACTAATCAACGTCGACTTTGCTGACGTCAAAGCCGTCATGCAAGCCGCCGGCAGCGCCCTTATGGGTGTCGGCCGCGCCACAGGCGAAGGCCGCGCGGTGGAAGCCGCCCGCAGCGCCATCAACAGCCCATTGCTCGAGACCACCATCGACGGCGCCTCCGGCGTCATCTTCACGGTCACGGGCGGTCCGGACCTCACCTTGCACGAAGTGCAGGAAGCCGCCAACGTGGTCTACTCGGCTGTTTCCGACGACGCCAACATCATCTTCGGCGCCGT